>JAZDMY010000084.1:0-2756 GCA_043800435.1 bacterium | reverse complement strand
AATTGCGGATAGAATTATCCGGAAATCACTTGGTTATCAAATGGCCACGCGGGAAATTCAGAAGGAATATCTAAGAGGTCGCCGAATAATTTAATATTTAGCTTGCCGATTAGTTCCTTAAGAACATCATCAATGCTTCCGGCGGTATCAACCACTAAGCATTTATCATGGCCTAAGATATCAGGAAGTTTAAGAAATTGATCCTGAATGTGTCTCTTTTTTTCAAGAGAGGCTGCAAGATCAACTTTCCCGTCTTTTCCTCTGACCGTGGACATCTTTCCTGCAACTCCGCGAACCATTTTTGTGGTTCGCATATCCACTCGCTCGCTCGCTATTTCCGCCGGGCATGTCAAAATAATATAAATATCCGGCTCCGCGACATTTTTATCGCGGTGCAATTTTAAAATTTTTTCGGGAGTTAATCTTCCCAATGACTGGTATGCCATATTAGTCGGATACCAGCGGTCAAGAAATAGTAATTGCGTTTTTGCCTGAGCAGCGAATGGTATAAAAGTGCGGGAGATATATGCGCGGTCATCGGAGGCGGTTTCCGTAAAAATTCTATCCTCCTGAAATTTTTTTTTATCTCCGGATAAGTTTTTGTCCTCCCTTATAGAGATGACTTTAGATGCCAATCCCTCTCGCTCGGGCGATATCAGGTTTTCAGAAAAACCCATCACGTGATAATGCGCAACATAATATCCCATCAAAGAACGCATAATTTGGGATTTTCCTGTGCCTGAAATACCATCCAACGAGATTTTTTTCATTTCATGCATGACAATTCTCCTTTTTGGAAAAATTGCCACTTTGACTTGGGACGTCGCTTTGGAAAGCGAGCAACTTGGGACTATGGCATGGTTAGTTAAAAATAAAAACTATGAGATATAGATATACTGCCCATCCACGGCGCTTAGAATCATCACCTCCTTTCCTTCGGGCTTCGTGTTGGATACCCGTAATTGGTTATGACCAGTGAGATCATAAACGGCTGAATTTTCTTGTGCACAGCGGACTTCCCAAAAAGTTCTTTCCTTTTTATTTTTTTTGCGCGTGAATGTGAAAAGATAACCTTGAATGCCATCGTCTCGCATCCTCTCTATTTCCGATGTCTCAGCTAATGAAGTCAAGCCGTTTGTAAAAAAGACATAGTAAGGAGATCTTTTTATAAGTCCGTTAATTATCAAACCGGCTCTTAAACGAAAGCCGCCGCCGTCTAAGGGTTCACAATTGAACGAAGTCAGACTGCCATATGGAGTTAGAATCATGCTTAGAAATTTAACGCTTATTACCGCAATTATTTCATCCATAGGTAATTTCCTTTTTGTTAAGTTGGTTAAAGATCAAAGTTAATAGAGAACCTTATCAAAAGGGAATTATTATGTCAAGGTTAACAAAAATGAACATACTATGGTATGTGTTCATATGTTCACGAGGAAGATTGAAAATCAGTACCTGTAAGCCACGGGATTCTTCGCGTTCCTTAGGTCGCACTCAGAATGACGCAGAAATTTAATTTAAGGTAAATTACTCCTCCCCTCCAATTATCGCCACAGATCCAATCCGTTCATCATGCCCTAAGCATTTTACCCGCCCGGCTTTTCCAAAGAAATTCTGAAGGCGCATAGAATAATAGTCGGTTTTATTCTGACAAAAATTTTCAAGCTCTGCCAAATCTTTTTTCCACCCGCTTATCGCATCTATAATAAGCAAAACATTATAACCCATATCGCGGAAATACTCGGCGGCGGTTATTGTTTTATCCATAAATAAATCTCGTGATGAGGGAAATTTTCCATCGTTTGCAAAGAAAATTGTTTTTTCTAACAGCGGTCTTTTAGTTTTTATGTCCTTAAACTCTGAAAATTTATTTATGCATCCTCGTGAATCTTTATTGCGCAATACGATGATTATAATATCCGCCTCCGTCCATTTTGCGAATTGCCGCTGTATTATAGATTTTTCCGCTGGATTACTGCTTTTGGAAGAAAAGATGGACTCAAAAACATTTTGCTTAGAAATTAATTCCGGCTCTTGAAGTATTTTTTCCTGATACGGACGGGGAATTCTTATCGGCCAAGTTTGCCTCGCGGAAATATCAATAACTCCACGCGATGTTTCAACATGGGCAATAGTTTCTTCTGTATTAAAACTGCCGCTTTTTATTGACATTATTTTCCCGCCTGAATTATGCGGCGCAAGTATTTTATAGCTTATGGCAGGCGATATTTTTATTTCTCCTAAAATATCGCCAGTCATAACCTCGCTGCCTTTAAATACCATCGGGAGGAAATTCCATTTTTTTTCAGCGACGTTTTTATTATGCTGGTTAAAAATATCCGGACTAAATTTTGCGAGAAAATTTTTTCCAGTAGAATAAACAGGATCGCTCTGTATAACTGACGGAATATTTTCATAAGTCTGAATATATATTTCATCGTTATTCTTGTCTATGATTTCCCCGATTTTTCTTCCATAGCCAATCTGGACAACATCATAAATTTTCGCGTTTTCTAAATTTTTTGCTATTATCAAATCCCTGTTAATAAAAGAAATTTTTCCAATATTTTTAGTATCTGCATTTAACATACGATGTTAAGAATATCATACGCTGGCTTGGTGTCAATGCGGCGCTGGCGAAAATTTAGAGGATTATAAAAGTTCGGGATAATTTCGGATGGGCACGCGATTGACAAATATTTCTTTTGTAGTATCATATTTATTATATATTTAGTTTATATATTAATAAATATAAT
>JAZDMY010000083.1:0-10117 GCA_043800435.1 bacterium | reverse complement strand
GAAGAAAATAACGATCCGCCAAGGGCATTAACCGAGGAAGAGCAAAAGGAAATGGATGAGTATAATAAAAAAGCAAAGGCGCATGCCCAAGATGTTCTTAAAAAGGTTAAAGAAAACATCGTTAACTTTTCAGAATTAGCTGATGAATATAGCGAAGATTATTTAAATACGAATTCGGAAGGAAATAAAATCGGCGGTGATTTAGGATATATAAGTTCATCCAGTATGTATTCTGACATATATTCAGCCGCCGAAGAATTAGCAAATAAATTTGAGAATAAGAATGCTAATAATAATAGCGAAACTGGCGCATTTACATTGGAAGATAAAACGGATGAAAAAAATAAAAATAAATTAGAGGCCGTTTCTGACGAATTATATGAAAATGAACAGGGGTATAGTATTATAAAAGTTGAGGATAAGAGAGAAAGCGATGAAAAAGAAGTGCGCGCAAGACATATATTAATTTGTTGGCAGGGGGCTGAAGGATGCGAAAAGGAATGGACGAAAGAAGAAGCGCAGCAAAAAATAAAAGAAATCAAAGAAAAAGCTACGGTAGATAATTTCGCGCAACTCGCGCAAGAAAATTCCACAGAGCCGGGAGCGAAAGAAAGAGGCGGAAATTTAGGATGGTTTAAAAAAGGACAGATGGTTCCTGAATTTGAAAACGCGGTATTTAATATGGAAATCGGAACTATATCAGATGTTGTGGAAACAAAATTCGGCTATCATTTAATTTTTAAAGCGGAAGAACGTCCGATTATTGAATATAAAGTAAGAAGAATTTTAATCGCGAAAAAATCAAAATATAATTATGTTTCCCCGCAAGGCGGATGGAAAAATACTGAGTTAAGCGGAAAAGATCTTAAATCCGCGGATGTTCAGTTTGATCAAAATACCGGAGATGTGCAAATCGGACTGGAATTTAATGATGAAGGAAAAAAATTATTCGCGGATATTACCGAGAGGAATGTTAATAAGCCTGTTGCCATATTTTTAGACGGCGAAGTATTAAGCGCCCCGAATGTTAATGAGCCGATTCGCGAAGGGCGGGCGGTTATCACAGGAAAGTTCAGTTTAGATGAGGCAAAAAAATTAGTGCGCGATCTTAACGCAGGCGCATTGCCTGTGCCGATAAAATTAGTTAATCAGCAGACAATCGGCGCAACATTGGGCTCAGAAACAGTGGCGGGCGGAATAAGAGCCGGAATTTGGGGGATGATTTTGGTCTTGATATATATGCTTGTCGTATATAGGTTTCCTGGTTTATTAGCGGATATTGCTTTATTGGTTTACGCGGCATTAAACTTGGCTGTCTATAAACTTTGGCCGATTACTTTAACTCTTGCAGGATTGTCCGGGCTTATTCTTTCTTTTGGAATGGGCGTTGACGCAAGCGTTCTTATTTTTGAACGAATGAAAGAAGAATTAAATAACGGAAAACCATTAATTTCAGCTATTAAAGAAGGATTTAATAAAGCATGGCCTTCAATAAGAGACGGCAATATCTCAACTCTTTTAACCTGCGCGATATTAATAAAATTAGGTTCAAGTATGATCAGGGGGTTTGCCATAACATTAAGCATCGGCGTATTAATAAGTTTAATTAGCAATCTAATAATTATGCGAAATTTTATGGACATTGTGAGCGGATGGAAATGGCTTAAGAGTAGAACGTGGGTGTTTAATGGAAAAATAAAGAAATTGGAAGAAGTGGAAAAATAGCGGTTAAGTTAATTAGTTGCGCAGTTAATTAGTTAATTAGTCATTTTCCTAATTACTAAAAGCTAAGCAACTAAGCCCTAATATTGTATGTTAAATATTATTCAAAAAAGAAAATTATACCTTACGATATCCGGTATATTAGTCGCTTTAAGCGTTATCGGATTTTTTACTTACGGGCTTAATTATGGAATAGATTTTACAGGAGGCTCATTAATGGAGATGGAATTTAAGACGGAGCGGCCTGATAATAATGTTATAAAAGATGCTTTGTCAGGATTTTCGTTGGATTCCTTGACTGTGCAGCCTGTCGGGGAAAAGGGAGTTATTTTAAGGTGTAAAGATATTGATGATGCAAAACATATGGCGGTTTTACAGAAATTAGATTCTTTAGCATCAGGGGCATCTTCCGCAAGTTCTACGGTTGAAACATTAGGAAATGTTCAAGAAAAAAGATTTGATTCAATTGGACCTTCTATTGGCAAAGAACTTAAAACAAAGACATTATGGGCGGTAATTTTAGCTATTATATTTATAGCGTTATATGTTGCTTGGGCGTTTAGAAAAGTTTCAAAAAGGATTTCTTCATGGAAATACGGCGTTTGCGCAGTCATTGCGTTATTTCATGATGTTATGATAGTGGTTGGAGTATTTGTCCTTTTGGGAAAATTCTATGGAATGGGAGTAGACGTATCTTTTATTGCCGCGCTTTTAACTATTCTAGGATATAGCGTTAATGATACCATTGTTATTTTTGACAGAATTAGGGAAAATTTGCCGAAAAGAACAGAAAGTTTTGAAGAAATTGTTAACATTAGCATAAATGAGGCGCTAACAAGATCTATTCACGCCTCCGGCACTACATTCGTTTCATTAATTCCTGTATACCTTTTTGGCGGAGAGGCGATTAAATGTTTTAGTTTAGCGTTATTAATTGGCTTAATTTTAGGAACATATTCCTCAATTTTTATCGCCAGTCCGATTTTAGTGGAATGGCAGTTAAGGGGTAAAAAAAGTAATTCATAGTGTAATTATTAGTAATTTATTGTAATTGCGAGTCATATATAAAAAGGCGCCGATTAAACAATGGACGCTTTTTTTATATTTAAAATTTGGCAAACATTGATACTTTTATTTTATTTTCATATGTGATAAAATATAAAAATATGGGAGCGCAAAAACCAAAAAATTCAAATGATTTATCTGATTTTGAAAGGACGCATGTTCCGTCAGTAGAAATTCCATATCAACCGATGAAGGGGAGTATTTTTGAATTGATTGTAAAAGTAGGAGAAATATTCCATGATATGGAAGAGGAGCATTTTATACAGTGGATTGAATTATATAATGGCGATGTTTTATTAGATAGAGTAGAATTAGGATCGGAGGTCGCGCCAAAGTGTATTTTTAATGTAAGTTTTATGGAAAATACTTGTTTTAGAGTAATAGCAAGCTGTAATTTACACGGGGCATGGGAGAAAGTGGTGAGGGTGGAATTTAGCTGAACTAATTTACACGAATATGAAACGAAGTATCACTAATCGCGAATTTTTAATGAAAAATTTAAAAAATAAAAAGGTAGCATTGGCTTTATCCGGCGGGGTTGATTCTGCGGCTGTTGGAATGATTTTAAAAAAACAGGGTTATAATTTATCGGGATTATATTTAAAGCTTCATCCGCGGGATACAGGCGAAAATCAGGCAAGATTGGTTGCCGAATATTTAGATATCCCTTTTTATAAAATAGACGCGGCGGATAAATTTAAAAAAATTGTAATAGATTATTTTTTACGGGAATATAAAGAAGGGCGGACGCCGAATCCGTGCGTTTTATGCAATAAGGAAATAAAGTTCGGACTATTATACGAGCGGGCGCGAAAAATGGGATTTGATATTCTTACAACGGGGCACTATATTAAGTTAAAAGCTTGCCCTGAGAGGAGCCGAAGGGTTAAAAGTCCCTCCTTTGCTGAAGCTACGGAGGGCAAGCAAAAGTCAAAAGTTAGTGGAGCCAATGTAAATTTTACTAAATATAGAATATTTACTGGCGATGATAAAAAAAAGGATCAGAGTTATTTTTTATACAATCTTAACCAAGAAATTTTAGCGCATGCTTTATTCCCTTTGGGCGGCTATAAAAAAGAAGAAATTAAAAAGATGGCAAAAAAATGGAATTTGCCGGTTTATGAGAAAGAAAGCCAGGATATATGCTTTTTAAATCGCGGATTATACGCGGATAGCAACGCGGATTATACGCGGATAGTAGATCATAATGAATTTTTAAAGAAACATCTTAAATTAAAGAGGGGCGATATTCTAAATTTAAGAGGCGAAAAAATGGGAGAACATGAGGGATTGGCGCTATATACAATCGGGCAAAGGCGAGCTGTTGGAATTGGGGGAACGGGGCCTTATTATGTTATAAAAAAAGATATTGAAAAAAATATTTTAGTTGTTAGCGAGGACAAAGATGATCCTGCGTTATATAAAGATGAATTGGAGATAAAGGACGTAAATTGGATAAGAGGAGAGGAAGCGAAATTGCCAATAAAAGTAAAAGTAAAAATAAGATATGGGCATGAGGGGGAAGAAGCAATAATTAAGTCAAAAGTCAAAATGCCCGCCCTGAGCGATAGCCGAACGGGTCAAAAGTCAAAAGTAAATGATGGGTATTTTATTAGATTTGAAAAGCCGCAGAGGGCGATAACGGCGGGGCAGTCAGCTGTTTTTTATAAGGGGAGCGAGATGATAGGCGGGGGTATAATATTATAAAATTTAAAATTAGAATTGAATGCTGAAAATTTAGGTGCATACCATAATTTTTAATTTTTAATTTTTAATTTTTAATTTCGGTATGAAATATATTTTTGTTGTCGGCGGAGTAATGTCCTCGGTTGGAAAAGGCGTGGCAGCCGCATCTATTGGAAAAATAATTCAATCAAAAGGTTATCGCGTCGCAAATATCAAATGCGATATGTATGTAAATTTAGACGCGGGAACTATTCGTCCGGCCGAACATGGAGAGGTATTTGTCGGCGAGGACGGGGTTGAGGCTGATCAGGATTTAGGAAATTATGAAAGATTCACCGACCAAATTTGCACTCTTGATAATTATTTAACGACAGGGCAAGTTTATCAGGAAGTTATAAAAAGAGAAAGAAATTTAGAATATGGCGGAGAAGATGTGGAAGTCGTGCCGGATATTCCTAATGAAATTATAAGGCGTATTAAGGCATGTCAGAAAAAAAATAAGTCGGAGATAACTATTATTGAACTTGGAGGGACAGTAGGAGAATACCAGGTCTTATTATTTTTAGAAGCGGCGCGGATGATGAAGATGAAGAATCCAAAAGATGTATATTTTATTTTAGTAAGTTATCTCCCAACCCCCGGACTTTTAGGCGAGCAAAAATCAAAACCGACGCAATATGCCATAAGAACATTAAATTCCGCGGGAATTATGCCTGATTTTATATTGTGTCGCGCGACTAAACCTGTAAGTGATTCAATTAAAAATACTATAAGCACGGTATGCAGTTTGCCAAAAGAGCATATTATTTCCGCACCGGATGTTTATTCAATTTACGATGTTCCGGTAAATTTTGAAAAGGAAAATTTTGGGGAAGTAGTATTAAAAACGATGGGGCTTAAAGCGAGAACAAAGGATTTGCGCGAATGGACAGCTTTTTCCAATAAAATAAAGTCAATTGACAGAGAGATAAAAATAGGTATTGTAGGAAAATATTTTAATTTTAAATCTTGCCGCGATACATATCTTTCCGTTATAGAATCCATATATCACGCTTCATGGCATAATAGCTTGAAGCCTGAAATAATTTGGATTGACTCTGAAGAATTTGAAAAAGATACGAAGAAACTTAGGGAATTGGAAAATGTTGATGGAATTATTGTCCCCGGCGGATTCGGAAAACGGGGAACGGAAGGAATGATTATGGCGGCTGATTACGCGAGAAAAAAACAGATTCCGTATTTTGGGCTTTGTCTTGGGATGCAGATTTTAACTATTGCATGCGCAAGGCATGCCTTAAAAACTAATGATGCTAATTCAACAGAACTTAATCCTAAGACGAAATATCCTGTTATCTCAACGATGAAAGACCAGATGAAAAATATTAAGGAAAAAAATTATGGCGGCACTATGCGCTTAGGCGCTTGTCCTTGTGAGATAAAAGAAGGGACATTGGCGCATAAAGCTTATTTTAAAAATTCTTCTTCAGGAAAGGGCAATAATATAATTTCAGAACGGCATCGCCATCGTTATGAATTCAATAACGAGTATTTGGAAATTTTAGAAAAAAGCGGGTTATCAGTTACGGGAATTAATCCCGAGAGAAATTTAGCGGAGATTGTTGAGGTAAAAGATCATCCATGGATGCTTGGAGTTCAGTTCCATCCTGAATTTAAATCCCGCCCGTTATCTCCGCACCCGTTGTTTCGGGATTTTATAAAAGCTACGGCAGCAAAGAGATTAGGAAAGTAGATATGGAATAATTATATTTTTATGTTGCACTTTAATAACGCGTAATTTTTTTAAGCGTTATTTTTTATTATTTTTAGGTTATTAGTTTCTTAGGATAAAATGGCTTTAAATAGGCTAAAAAAGAACTATTGACAAAGCTATAAAAGTGAGCTATTATAAAAGGTTATGTTATTTTTAAATTAGCTTATTTTCCTAATTCTGCCTCATCAGTGATGAAAGCCGAGGACACTCCCTCCTAGTCCAAAGCAAAGTAGTCATTTAGCCAAGGTTTATCGGATTATTCCTGTAGATTTTGCGCTGATGGGGCAGAATTTGGCAAATAAACAGAAAAAGATGCTTAAAATGCATCTCTTTTTTTTTATTAGTTAATATGGTATACTGAAATAGTTAAAAGTGTAAAGTCCAAAGTTAAAAGTCAAGGTATGGATACTTTATTAAAAGAATCAGCAAAATATATTTTCTTGGATATTATCGGCGATATTTTTTATTTTCCGCTCTGGTGGTATACTCGCGGCGCGAAGAAGGCATTTATTTTTTGTGCAAACGGAATAAAAGATGTTGAAAAATATCTCGCGTTATCGGTTTGGATGAAAAATATTTTTACCCCGATGTTCGGGCAATATGATTGGCAAGGCAGGATTATAAGTTTTTTTATGCGTCTGTTTCAAATTATATTCAGGAGTTTATTTTTATTAATCTGGGCAATTTTATATACTATTCTTTTTTTGATGTGGCTGGCATTGCCTATTTTTTCGGCGTGGAGAGTGTGGGTTCATAGTTGAAAGTTTATAAAGTAGAAAGTTTATAAAGCAGTCGTTATACTTTATAAACTTTATAACTTTCTAACTTTATAACTTCCTGTGTTATATAAGATAAATAAAAATAAAATAGACGAAAAAATTTTAAATGAAACGGTTGATATTTTAAAGAATGGCGGAGTTATAATTTATCCTACGGATACGGCGTATGCTTTGGGATGCGATGCCGGAAATGAGAATGCGGCGGAAAAGATTTTTAAAATAAAAAAGCGGGAAAAAGGGAAGTCTTTGCCTGTAATTGTTGGCGACTTTACTACGGCGGAGGTATTTTTTAATTTTTCAAAGAAAGAGAAGGAACTGGCGGAAAAGTTTTGGAGTGGAACTGGATTTAAAGAGGGAACTGCGGATGAGCTGGAAAAAGGAAAGTTATCAATAGTTTTAAAGGCGAGAAAAAATGTTAAGATCGCTAAGTCCGTTATGGCAGAAGACGGTACGGTTGCCGTGCGTGTGCCGAATTCTATATGGGCGCGCGTGTTATCGCTGAAACTGGGGAATCCTCTTATTTCCACATCAGCCAATGCTGCCGGAGCAGGTTCCTGTTATAGAATAATGGAAATAAAAAAGACCGAACTGGATTTGAGCAGCATAGATCTAATTTTAGACGCAGGAATTTTGCCGCGCGTTATGACATCAACGATTGCAAGAGTGGAAAATAATAAAATTCTTATTTTAAGAGAGGGAGGTGTAAAGATTTTAGAAATATAAAATTAATTGTAATTAGTGGTAATTTTTGTAATTTGCAGTAATTAAATGCAGAAATTGAGAAATTAGAAATTAAGAATCCGCCGCAGTCCTTTGCTATAGACTGCGACGGAGAGATAAGAAAAGAAATATGAAAAAAAATAAGATTACAATTAGTATAAATAAACCGATAAAGGAAGTTTTTGAATTTACAATAAATCCGAAAAATACTCATTTATGGGTTTCTTCAATTAAAGAAGAAATAGCAGAAGAGTATCCGCCAAAAATAAATACACAGTACAAAAATCGGGGAAATGGTTATAACTGGGATTTTTATAAAGTTTTAGAATTAGAGGAAAATAAAAAATTCACATTAGTTGACTTACAAGAAAATTATCATGTTAGATATACATATAAAATAATAGATGGCAATAAAACTGAAATAGAATATTTTGAATGGATGAATAAAGGAGAGTTAAATAACCCGCTTACAAGAGATTCCTTAATAAAACTAAAATCGGCTATAGAAAATTGATAAAAGTCTCTATTTTATTCTAACAGCATAGCTATTTCGTGAATGTTGTGCGAGCCATTTATTTTATAAAAATAAATATGTCTAAATTCACAAAAAATAAAGAAGGGGCTATTCTCGTTATGTCTCTTTTAGTTTTGTCGGGGATGTTAGTCGTTGCTATTTCTATGGGAGTTATGGTTTTAAATCAATTAAAACAGGCGAAAAATACTGATTATTCTGTCATAGCGTATTACGCAGCGGACAGTGCTGTTGAAGGCGCCCTTTATAAATTAAGAAAATTAGAATTTTCAGCGGATTATTTAAATATGCATTATAGCTCAGGAACTTTTCAGAATACGGCTGAGTGGCAAAATAATATTGCAAGCACCACATCTTATAGCGCTCTTTTGCGTGAAAATAGGTCATTGGTTGTAAACTTGTATGATTCGGAAACTGATTGCGGTTTAGTTAAATGCACAGAGTGCATATGGAATGATTTAAGAGGCGCATCGGGTCCTGATCTTGAAGTAACATTTTATCCTTGGCAGTTTACAGGATCAATCAGCGTTCTTCCTGAAAGAGGCGAGCAGGAATATTATAGATCTGTGCCTGCGAATAGGGTAAGTTTAGCCTCAGCAGAAGGACCATGGCATAAATATAATTCGTCATTATTGGCTAATACTTGTTATACGTTGAGAATAAAGCCATTATATGATGACGCGGATATTACATTAAAAGCGTATAGCGACGAAGGATGCACAAATCAAATAGGAATAGCTTCATTCTTAACTATAGATGCTTTAGGAAAATATCAAACATCAAAGCAGCGCATAAAGACAGTTGTTATAAAAGACGCTCCGTTGAATAATATTTTTGAATTCGTATTATTTTCCGAAGAACCGATTGAGAAGGAATAAACGAAGATATAATATTTTCGATGCAGCGCGGAGAGGCAAAAACAAGCGTGCAAGAATTTAGATGTTGTAAAAAATAATTTTTAATTTGAAATTTTTAATTTTTATTTAATTTTAAATTTTTAATAGTGTAAATTAGTTTGTAAGCAAAAATATAAATTGATTGCGTAAATAAAAATTAATACATTAAAATTTTATTAAAAATTGCAAATTAAAAATTAAAAATTTCATGCGCGTAAGTAATTTTTATGTATAAAAAAACAATACTTCCAAATAAATTAAGAATTATAACCATACCGTTAAAAAATACCCAAACAGCTTCTGTTTTATTTATGGTTAAAGTCGGCAGCAAGTATGAAACGAAAAAAATAAGCGGGATATCCCATTTCTTAGAACATCTTTTTTTTAAAGGCACAAAAAACCGTCCTAGTACGTTAGATATAGCTAAAATTTTTGATCAGGTCGGAGGCGAATACAACGCTTTTACTTCGCAGGAATATACAGGGTTTTACGCGAAGGTAAATCATAAGCATCTTGAACTTGCGATAGAAGTTCTGTCCGATATGCTTTTGCATTCAAAATTTGATAAAACTGAAATGGAAAAAGAAAAAGCCGTTATTATTGAGGAAATAAATATGTACCAGGATAATCCAATGGAATATGTAAGCAATTTATGGCATAGAATTTTATTTGGAGATCAGCCGGCTGGATGGGATATCGCGGGGACAAAGGAAACCGTTTCTAAAATTACAAGGGCGGAAATAGTTAATTTTTATAAAAAATATTATACTCCCGCAAATATTATTGTCTGTTTAGCCGGAAATTTATCTGAAAAGAATAAGATGGGCAAAGATGTCCTTAAATATTTTACTCATCCGAAAATTTCCTCATACGCTAATAAAAAAGCCGATGTTAAAATATCTCAAAACAAACCTAATATTCTTTTACAATATAAAAAAACTGATCA
>JAZDMY010000016.1:0-6916 GCA_043800435.1 bacterium | reverse complement strand
TTTCCATAACGAACGGTTCTGCGGATAAATCTGCGTAAAACATATCCTTGCCCGACATTTGACGGCGCGATCGCTTTATCGTCTCCAAGAATGAATGTCGCGGCGCGAATGTGATCCGCGATAATGCGCATAGCGCGGGCTGATTCGCCAGATGAATTATATGATGTGCTGGATATTTTTTCTATTTCAGAAATAATCGGCAAAAATAATTCCGTTTCATAATTATTATTTTTATCTTGCAATACGGCCGTCATTCTTTCAAGTCCCATGCCGGTATCAATATTTTTTTGTTTTGCCATTTCGTATTTTCCCTCGCAATTTTTATTGTATTGCATAAAAACATCATTCCATATTTCCACAAATTTTCCGCAGGAACATGAAGGATTGCAATCGGGCGAGCATTTTTCTTTTCCCGTGTCATAGAACATTTCAGTATCAGGGCCGCATGGCCCTGTTTCGCCCGCAGGTCCCCACCAATTTTCTTTTTTATTAAATGGAAAAATTTTATCGCCTTCTTTCATTGCGCCTTCTTCCCATACGTGCGCTTCAATTCCCAACTTAGCAAACTGGTTTTTCCAGATTTCTATGGCTTCCTCGTCGCGCGGCGCGTCTTCGTCGCCTTTAAAAACCGAAACATAAAGGCGATTAGGATCAATACCAAGCCATTGCGAAGAAGTCAAAAATTCAAAGCTGTATTCTATGGCTTCTTTTTTAAAATAATCGCCGAGCGACCAGTTCCCGAGCATTTCAAAAAATGATAAATGCCATTGATCGCCGACCTCGTCAATATCTCCGGTGCGGATGCACTTTTGCACATCTGTCAATTGTTTTCCCGCAGGATGAGTTTCGCCGAGCAAATAGGGGACTAAAGGATGCATGCCGGCCGTAGTAAAAAGCACAGTCGGATCATTTTCCGGCAGCAAAGAGGCGGAAGGAATTTCTTTATGCCCTTTGCTTTTGAAAAATTCAATATATTTTTTTCTGATTTCTTGCGAGGTCATAGAGAATTTAAATAAAGTCACTTTGCGTCATTCTGAGCCGAGGAACGAGGCGAAGAATCCCGTGGTGTGTGGGCGAAACAAGATTAGTGCTGTAAGCCAAGAGATCCTGTTCGGCTACGCTCGCTCTTCACTCTCCCGCACTGGATGCGGGTCGTTCAGGATGGCGCTACTTTTTTTATTATCCAAAATTTTTTAAATGTTTTCCTATTTCCATCCCTTTTTGTTTTTCGCCGACGTCAATGTCAATCCATTTATCACCGACATGCGCCTGTAAATACTGATGGATGCAGAAATTAACAAATGTATGCTTTATTTTAATATCTTCTTCTTTAAAAAATCCGCTTCTTATCAAAAAAATTCTCATCAGAAAACTGCTTTGTGTGCAAGGAATATAACCATGCATATCCCAGATTTCCTGCAGCGGCTTAAAAAGATAATTAAATTTTAAGATGGTGTTAAATCTTTCAGAACGATATTTATCGCCTAAAAATTCGTAAGCCCTTTTTAAAAAATCATCAGGAGAAACTGAAATATTTTTTAATTCATTTATTTTTTCTAAAATTTCATCAGGCAGCTGATCTGGAAGCGGAGATTTTTTAAAACCCATATGCGGGATAAAAAGACGGGTCAGTACAAAAACGCAAATGAAATAAATTAAAAGAATAAAAATAACGAAATAGAACATATTATAATTTTTTAAAAAATTCTTCATCTTCTATTTTCGCCAACTCTAAAATTCCTTTTAAAGTTCCCGTCGCCAATTCTTTGTGCAGAGGAATAATAGTGGTAATTTTATCAGCGGAAGTTTTCCTTAATTTTACATGGCTGCCTTTTTGTGAAACAAAATAAAAGCCGAATTCTCGGCATAGAATTTTTATAACTTTCTCTCCTGAAACTACTTTGCCCATAGAGGATTACTCAATTCAAAGCTCGTTATTAATGGCGCTTCTTTATGAAGGTATTGTTTTTTATTCGGGCAATCTTCAAGATAGAGCTCAACCGCTTCCTTTATATTTTTTTGCACTTCTTCCAATGTTTTCCCTTGGCTTACTACTCCAAGCTCCGCGCATTTAGCTACATACCATCCATCCTCGTGATTTATAATTGTAGTAAATTTATAACTCATATTTTTGTTAATTTTAGCAAATTTAGGCAAAAAGTCAAATTTATGGTTTTATACGCGCCAGCTACGAATGGCACCCATCCGAATACATAATAAAAAAATGGGCTTCGTTGCATAGGAGGCAATGCGACGAAGCCCGTGAACTGCGCCATAATAACGCGGCGGGGAAGAATTATTTAAAAAATGTGCAAAGGTTTTATTACAGAGAATCCTTCTGAATGTCCTTCGGACTCTTCCTGTTTATCAGGTTTTTCCGAAGGGATATCCCCGAATGTTAAAATTCCATTATACACGCACGCGAATAATTGCCCGTTGGCAAGGGTTAATTCTGAAAATAGTTCCCAATGTTCCGTTGTTCCGTAAACCCACTTTATATTTCCATCAGGCGAAAGAGCGTAAATATTTGCATCGCCGCTTTTAAAATAACATATCCCGTCGCCGCCGATTACAGCCGCCCCAAATACCGGCGCCTGCGTCTCATAAATCCATTTGACCTGCGCGTCATTTCGATTTAGCGCGTAGAATATCCCGGACATATCGCCAAAATATACGGTATCGCCGGAAATAGCAGGCGATGCGCAAATTGGATTTTTAGCAATAAAAGCCCATTTTAAAGTTCCGTCCGGATGAATCGCCCACATTTTATCGTAATGGCCTGCATATATAATTCCGTCTTCGGCAATTGCCGGAGCAGTTGACATAGAATAATAGCCGCCGCCTTGCTTGGTGCTTTCATCTATAGGATGATTTTCGGCGGGAAATTCGTAATAGCATCTGGATGCTCCATTTATTAAATCAACTGCGCATAGATAGGATGATCCTGCGGCATAAATAGTATTTCGCCCCGCATCTATCGCGAGATAACAAGGGATGCCATACTCGCCCAATAATTTTACCTTCCATTTTGTGCCGCCGCTGTCTGCTTCAATAGCGATAAGATTATTTTCACTGCTCACCACATAAAGCCGCCCGTCATATAAAGTAAATCCTAAGACCATTGCCCCGACCTCATAAGTTTTTTGCGGCAGACCGGTTTCGGATGATATGCCGTAAATTTTATCATCGCTTTGCACATAAACCATATCTCCGTTAACGACAGGGGACGGGCGATGATAATAATATTTTTGGTCTATCTGATAGACCCATTTTGTCCGTTTCGGGTTAAGAAGATCAATCGCATAAAGGTTTCCCATATCGTCGGTAATGTAGCCGGTATTTTTAGAAACGATGAGCGCGGATGTAAAAGTGTTGCATCTGCCCATGCCATATTGCCACGAAAGTTTATTTGTCTGCGGACCTATTGAAGAAGTTGTTCTCGTATTTTTAAGATCATAGCCCCAGTACTGCCAATCCTGAGCGAAACTTATTTCACCGATAAATAATATAAAGCAAATACACGTCGCCAAACTTAATTTAAATCCCTTCTTAAATCTATTTTTCATTGCGTTTTCCTTTCATAGATGCTTAAAGAGGTTTTTGAAAAAAATGAACAAATATTTTTTGCCTTTTCAGGCAGCATCCGCATATCACAAAATATCTTTTTTGTCTATAGGGGATTTTTAGAATTAGGGAGTGTCGCAAACGTCCCCATGCGTCATCCTGAACCCCGCTTGCGGGGTGAAGGATCCAGTGGTTAAGCGAAAAAACTCTGGGATTCTTCGTCGTTCCTCCTCAGAATGACGCAAAAACGTTATTCGGCGACAGTCCCAATTAAGAATCAGGAATTAAGAAAAAATTAAGAAAAATTTGACAATTTTTTTATCCATTGATAATATAAAAATAAGAAATAGGAGGGGCGAATTTTTGCCCTTTTTTAATTGGGGGGAGGGAGTTGAGTGCCACAACCCGAAGTGGCCTTGATTATAAAGGGCGGATCGTGCTGGTCTGCCATTTATAGGATATCTCAATGTCTATACAGACCGTTGCTGCTGTATACAATCCAAATTGAGATATCCACTCCCCGCTTTTTTTTTTCACATTGACACCAAAAAATTTTTACATTATAATAAACATTATAAAAATATAATAATTTATCTAAAAAGGCGATTGTTGCGTTTACCAAACGCAGTGCGTAAGACACGGATTTACACAGATGTGAACACTGATAAGCATAGAGCGCATCCTTTTAAAAGGACTAAGCCTGAAGGATAATAAAAGAGCTCCCTGATTTCAGGGAGAACATAGGTGGAACCGCGAGGTAAAACGCCCCGTCCTATTATACCGAAAGTTTTTTCGGTGTGATGGGAGGGGGCTTTTTTAGTTAAAAATTTATAAAGTTATAAAGTTCATAAAGTATTTACTAAATTCACCTAATTTACCTAATTTCTAATTCACCTAATAAAATTTCAAATGCTAAAATTATGCGTTATTTGATTTTTTTGGATGACTTATGAAAATATAATATGAAAAACGAAAATAACAATTTAGAAATCATTCGCCATTCACTTTCCCATGTTTTAATGCAAGCACTAACTCGCTTATACGGCGCGATACCGGGAGTGGGGCCGGCGATTGAAAACGGGTTTTATCACGACGTGGATTTGTCTGCTGATAACACACCCCTCGCCCCTCTCAAGAGGGGAGAGGCGCAAATTTCAGTTGATGACTTGCCGAAAATTGAAAAAGAAATGAAAAAAATTATAAATGAAGGACTGGAGATTAAGAAAAAGATTATGCCGATTGGCGAGGGGATTAAATTTTTAAGAGAAAAGGGATATATTTATACTGCGGAATTGGCGGAAGAATTAAAGGCGCATGGTGAGACAGGGATTTCTTTTTACGAACAGGGAGAATTTATAAATATGTGTAAAGGTCAGCATCTTAACGCGACAGATGAAATAAATCCAGATGGCTTTAAATTAACAAAAATTGCCGGCGCGTATTGGAAAGGGACTGAGAAAAATAAAATGCTGCAGCGAATTTACGGCGTGGCTTTTGCAACAAAAGAAGAGTTAGAAAATTATTTAAAGATGATTGAAGAGGCGGAAAAAAGAGATCATCGGAAATTGGGGAAGGAATTGGATTTGTTTTCTTTTCATCCTGAATCCCCAGGATGTCCGTTTTGGCACGAGAAGGGGATGTATCTATGGCGACAAATGCAAAAATTCGGACAGGAATTAAGAAAAAAATATGGATATATTGAAATAAAGACACCTCAGATAGCAAAAAATAATTTATGGATTACTTCAGGCCATTGGGATCATTATAAAGAATCCATGTTTACTCTTGATGTTGAAGGAGAAATTTATTGTTTAAAGCCGATGGATTGTCCTTTTAATATTAAAATCTATCAAACACAAACTCGATCATATAGAGATTTGCCCATTCGTTATACTGAAATAGGCCGAATTTATAGGAATGAAAAATCAGGTGAATTAAACGGATTATTCAGAGTACGCGAAATAACACAAGATGATTCGCATATTTTTTTGTGTGAAGACTATGTTGAAGAAGAAATTATAAACTTGATTGATATGGTTAAAGAATATTACGCCGCTTTGACAGTTGATCCTGAATTTTTCTTTTCTTCAAGACCGGATGATTTTATGGGTGAAATTTACGCATGGGATAAAGCTGAGGAATCGTTAAAAAATGCTTTAAAAAAGAAAAATATTAAATATGGATTAAAAGAAAAAGACGGGGCGTTTTATGGTCCGAAAATAGATGTTAATATTAAAGATGTGTTTGGCAGATCATGGCAGGTTGCAACAATCCAACTTGATTTTCAGCTCCCCGGTCGATTTGAGTGCGAGTACATTAATAAGGACGGCGCTAAAAAAACTCCTGTTATGATCCACGCCGCAATTTTTGGATCATTTGAAAGGATGATTGGCGTTCTAATAGAACATTTTGGTGGCGCGTTTCCGCTTTGGCTTTCTCCCGCGCAGGTTAAAATTATTTCCGTCGGCGAGGGACATATTGAATTCTGCAAAAAATTAGCCGATGAATTTCGCGCGGAAAATATAAGAGTGGAATTAGACGCGAATGATGAGACCGTGGGGAATAAAATCCGAAAAGCGCGGATGGAAAAAGTTCCATATGTTTTAGTTATCGGCGATAAGGAAATCGGCTCTGATAAATTGCATATAAATGTCCGCGGACAGAAGGAAATTATAGAGATGGGAAAGAGTGAGTTTATGGAGAGAGTAAAGGAAGAGATTAGAGAGAAAAAATAAAAAAGAGAAATTAAAAAAGCGGTCTTTCACGGACAGCTTTTTTATTTTTTATAAATTACAATTCCTGTTTTTTTTATTTCATTTATGAGAGAACTGGATTCGCGAAAATCTTTCGGACTGAATCCGATTGGTTCTATGGTATATTTCATATTAAAGATTGTTTTTTGCCAAAGATAATCGGTCGCTTCTAATGGGTTATCAAATTTAGGAGATACAATGCATAAATCAACATCGCTCCATTTATGCTGCGATCCTTTTGCATATGAGCCGAATAAAATAACTTTATTTATAGGCAAGTTATCTTTTTTAAGAATTTTAACATATTCTTTTATTTTTTTTTCTAATGCTTTAGGTATTCTTGTTTTAGCCATATAATTATTTCTTTAGATATGTTAAGATATTTTTCAGTATAATTTTTATTGCACCGTTTATAGAATGCAAATTTTTCATCAGTATATCTGCCTGCCATATTAAACTCAGTAATAGTTCTTAAATTTTTTATTTGTTCGTCGAAAAGAGGCAGTTTCGCTATTCTTGCCAATTTTTCCAGATTATGGATAAATGGGGGAGTTTCTTTTGTTTCAAATTAAAACTAAACCTTTCAATAATTTTTCTAT
>JAZDMY010000105.1:0-4879 GCA_043800435.1 bacterium | reverse complement strand
AAATCAGGCACAGTCAATGGATCGCCCCCGGAAAAAATAACTTCATTTATTGAGGGGACTGATTTTATATAATCAGCCATTTTTTGGATATCAGATAAAGAGATGCTTCCTTTTTCAAAATCGGAAACTTCGCGCCGCCGAGTGCAAAAACGGCAATAAGAAGCGCAATTCATAGTTAATTCTATAAGCACTCTTTTAGGGTATTTATGAACAAGCCCGCGCACTTTTTTATTTGTATCTTCCAATAAAGGATCTATGAATGCGCGATCTGATGATTCGTTTTCCTCCGGAGAAGGAAAAAATTGTTTTTGGACGGCAGAAGATTTTTTAGCTAGCTTTTTTAGATGATTGCTAACTTGAACTTTGAGCATATTTTAATTCCCGCAAATTCCGCGTTTATAACTAAATCCTCGGCGCTTTAATAAAGATGAAGCGGTCAACTATGATATTTTTGCCAAATTTCAGTTATTCAATTGGAATCTATAAATAGGGAATAGTTTAAAAAGAGATTTAATTAAAAAAAACCTACACTTATATTTAAGGTAAGTTTTTCATATAAATTTGAAAATTTCTAACACTGGGGGGCTTGTCTTTTTCTTGGATTAATGATTTTTCTTTTTTCATCTATAATTTGCGCGGATTGCCGGCAGCGGATTTTTTTAGCCGCAATATGGATAATGCCGTTTAAAAATACGCGCGAAAAATGATTTATAGATATATGATATATCTTTTATAAAAAATGTCAATCGGGGCAGGTATTTAAAAACCGTTTATAAGTTTTAGCCAGTTAAACAGGAAAAACGCTTCTTGACTTTCTGCGGCTGTTTCCATATAATTATCTTACAACGATTTCGGAAATCATCTTTTAAAAGAAACCGTTTACATATGCAAAACGATAAAGACGAGCCATCGCCTGATAAAAAGAAGAAATTATGATATTTTAAATAATCAGCACAGATTACAAGTGTTGATTTTTTTATTGTGCAGGCGGTATGTTCTTAAAAAATATATGGCATTAGCGGATGATAAAAAAATAATGTTCAGAGAAAGCATAATTGACACGGACAAAGAGAATATAAGAGCTATCCTAGAGCCTTCAAAATTTTTTTCCAAAGAAGAAAAGGACATTGCCCTTGAATTATTAGAAGAACGGTTAACTAAGGGACTTCAGAGCGGATATAATTTTTTATTTGCGGAATATGAAAATAAAATGGTAGGGTATATCTGTTTTGGAAAAATAACAGGAACGGACACGAGCTTTAATATTTATTGGATGGCTGTGCGCGATGATTTGCGCGGAATCGGCATAGGGAAAAAAATATTAAGCAAAGCGGAGGATATAATCTTTGGCATGGGCGGAATAAGAGTTTATCTCCAAACATCTTCTCGCGAGCAATACCTGCCAACACAAAAATTTTATCAGAAATCAGGATATCGGAAGGAAGCTTTTTTAAAAGATTATTACAGCGACGGAGATGGGCAGATTATATATCTGAAAATTTTAAATAATAAGAAATATGAATCAGATAGACGAAAAAAATAATAATTTCCCAAAAAAAGCGGGTATTATTTACAGTGATGTAAAAAGGGAATATTTCCCGACTGATGCGCAGTATTTGACTGAAAAGGACGCATTGCGCGACGCGGAAATAATATCCTCATATTTGAATAAACTGGGAGTAAACGTTTCTTTATATCCCGGCGATTTATACCTTCCCGAGAAATTAAATAAGGAAAGACCGGAGATGGTTTTTAATTTGGTCGGTTCTGTAAAAGGCAAAGAATATCTTGCTTCCACGATACCTGCTGTTATGGAATTATTGGGCATTCCTTATACAGGCGCCGGAATTTTAGGGGAGTCTATGGCATATAATAAATTTTTAGTCAAAAAACTTCTCCAGCAGGTGGGCGTTCCTCTTCCAAACTACCAGCTTTTTAATACGCCGCAAGATCCGCTAGATCCTACTCTAAGATTTCCCTTAATTTCAAAATTAAATGAGATACATGGCGCTGTGGAAATAACTAAAGACGCTGTTTCTGAAAATGAAAGTCATTTGCGCGAGCGCCTTAAGTTTTTATTTGCTGCTTATAAACAGCCGGTCTTAGTTGAGGAATTTATTGTTGGAAGAGAGATTACCGCGATATTGCTTGAGGGGCTTAATAAAAAGGTGTATTTCGCCGAGAAGGTATTTCATAAAAAAGATGAGAAATATATTTTCGCGACATTCGAAGATCAATGGCTGGAAAATAAAGAAGACGCCTTTCATTATCAAAAATATTTTGATCCGCTGCTCAAAGAATATGTAAAAAAGGCATTTGAGATAAGCAGGATGGATGATTACGGAAAGTTTGACATAAGGTTGGATTCTTCAGGACGGTATTATTTTATTGATTGCAATAGCAACCCCGCGTTTGGTCCTAAAGAATGCGGCTGTGCGATTTCTTATATTTTAGACCTTTACGAAATTTCTTTTTCCGATATTTTAAAACGGCTGCTTTTAAATACCGTAAGAGATGTTTCGGAAAAAAATAGTAAATAATTTTAAAATATGACATTGGCATTTTTATATAATGTCCGGCATCAATATCCCGACCCCTATGATTCTAGAAGTCAGATTGAAACTGATTTTGATGATCCCGCAACTATTAAATTCATAATCAAACATTTTAAAAAATGCGGCTATGAAATTATTCCGATAGAAGCGAACGAAAAAGCATATTTAAAACTTTATCGGAATAAAGGTAAGATTGACCTTGTTTTTAATTTCTCCGAGGGGATTTACGGCTATGACCGCGAGGCGCAAATTCCTGCGATGCTGGAGATGCTTAAAATTCCTTATACCGGCTCGCGGCCGTTAACACAGGCGATTGGATTAAATAAAGCAAAGACAAAGGAGATTTTATTGGCGAATAATATCGCGACCCTGCCGTTTCAGCTAATAAAAAATGTCAATGAAAAGCTAAATATCCAAACATCCTTCCCGTTAATCGTTAAGCCGGTCGCCCAAGGTTCAGGAGCGGGAATTACAAATAAAAGCGTTGTGCGAAATGAAAGACAACTTAAAGAACAGATTAATTTTATTATAAATACATTCGCGCAAGGGGCATTAATTGAACCATTTATTGACGGGCGTGAATTTTCCGTGGCGATGATTGGAAATCCGCCGCAAATTTTACCGATAATTGAAGCGGATCATTCTTTGCTGCCAAAAGAATATCTTCCGCTGGACTCTTTAGAAGTTAAATGGATTTTTGAAGAACAATCAGAAAAAAATCATTTAAAGTGTCCTGCGCCTATGACAGCGGATTTAAAGGATAAGGTAGAAAATTTATGCCATAAAACATGGCAGGCGCTTGAGGTAAGGGATTGGTGCCGGATAGATATAAGATGTGATAGGCAAAATAATCCTTACATATTAGAAATAAATTCTCCGGTCGGGTTACTGCCGCCAGAGGTTTCTATGACCTCGTATATGCCTCTCGCGGCAAGAGAGGCTGGAATTGATTATGATTCTTTATTAAAATTAATCATAAACACGGCTCTTAAAAGATATGGAAAAGCGTGATTTTTAGCGGATTTTCGGCTAAAATCCTTGACTTTTATTTAAATATGGTGTATACTATTTATAAGTAAGTTTCTTAGAAGATTTCCCTTTCATGCGACAAATAATTTTTTGCTCTTAGAAAGAGGCGTCTATTATTAAGATGGACGATAGAAATACCGCTTCGCGGTGTAATAAATCTCAATAGAAGCAGGTCGGCTTACATTATAAAAAGATTCTAACCGATGCAACTTAATCAATTTGATTTCTTTGCAAAATTTAGAAGCTTAATTAGAATTTAATATGGCAAAAAAATTATTTGTCGGAGGTATTTCTTACAATACCACAGAAGATTCATTGAAAGATGCATTTTCACAAGCAGGCGCAGTTTCTTCCGCTGTTATCATTACTGATAAAATGAGCGGACGTTCAAAAGGTTTCGGATTCGTTGAATACGAAGATGATGCCGAAGCAGACAGAGCAGTAGAATTATGGAATGGCAAAGAGCTTGACGGAAGAACTTTAACCGTTAACGAAGCCCGTCCCATGACAGATCGTCCTAAAAGAACTTTTAACAGAGGCGGCGACAGAGGCGGATTCGGCGGCGGAGGCGGAAGAAGAAATGATTGGTAAATTTTAAAAAAATTAACCATATATAAAAACCAGCTCGCAAGAGCTGGTTTTTAGTTTAATAAACTATCTGTCTTAATTTTTTCCTCCGTTCTTTATGATCAGGCACTGTTTTTGCGACAAGATCCCAAAAGCGGCGCGAATGGTTCATCTCTTTAAGATGGCAAAGTTCGTGGACTACGATATAATCCGCAAGATCTGAAGGCAAGAAAAATATAAGGTAATTAAAATTTAATATTTTTCTTATTGAGCAGCTCCCCCAATTCCGGGCAAGTTTTTTTACGCGGATTTTATTATACGGAAATGAATAAAATTTATTATAATAGGAGAGCCGTTCAATTAAAAAAAGTTCTACTTCCGGTTTACAATCTTTTAAATTTTTTATCGGTTGTATTTTTTCTAATGGCACTGCGTTATTTTTTACTTTCTCAATGGTATTAATAATCCACGAAGATTTTTTTAGCATAAAATCTTCGGCTGATTTTTCGTTGCACTTCCATGGCACAGAGGCAAAAAGGCATCCGCTATTGTTTATTGTTATACTAAGCCGTCTTGCCCGCCGGCTTTTTTTAAATGTGTATTGGAATTTTTTGCCGTTTAATAGTATAGTTTTTTGCATAGAGTGATTATATCATTTTTTTTGGTTAAGAGAAATGGAATAATGAATTTGCAAAAAAGCGAGTAGGGATATATAATGCAGGTATATT
>JAZDMY010000086.1:0-2434 GCA_043800435.1 bacterium | reverse complement strand
TGCAGTCAATAAGATTTATAGAAACGTTGCCGGATCATACGCAATTTCGGGGGACTACTTTTGTCATTCCGACCGAACGAAAAAATATTTATGAAGTGAAACGAAGTAAATATTTTTGAGTGAGTGGAGGAATCTGTCTATTAAGCCAAATTTGGTAATATCAACAGATTCCTCCACTCCCCCTCGTTCCGTTTTCGCTTTGCTCCAACTTCACTCGGGGTCGGTCGGAATGACAATCTCTACCTAATTTGCGCATGATAGAAAAGAATTGGAAAATTTATTAAAAGAATTAGTGGAAATCGCAAAAATAATGGGATCAAGCATAAGCACGATGAAGAATAAAAGGAAGGACAATAAATTCTAAACTTTTGACTTAACTTTTAATTTTTGACTTTAGACTTTTAACTATAAATACGCAAATAGCAGAAAGCCTTTTCTCAAAAATTCGCGTTGATTAGCTTTCTTATTAGCGTTCATTAGTGTAAATTTATGAACAAAAAAAAATTATTAATTATCTTAATCTCCCTCGCGGCAATTATTTTGCTTGCCGTTGTTTTAATTTCCATTAAAAAATCTCCTGTGCAGAATATTTCTATTGATACGCAACAGGATATCGGCGATCAAAATAATGCCGCCCCCTTAGCAAAGGGGGATAAAGGGGGATTTTTAGAGGAGCAGGCAGTTGAAGTCGCTGTAAAAGAAGCCGATCCTGAAGTTATTGAAGAAGAGGGAATTAAAACATTTGCTAAGACATTTTATGAAAGATATGGAAGTTTTTCAAGCGACGATAATTACAAGAGCTTTGATTCTTTGCGTCCGCTGATGACTGCGCAAGCTGTGAAAGAGATGGAAGAACAAGTCAAAAGTCAAAATCATGCCCTGAGTGAAGCCGAATGGTCAAAAGTCAAAAGTGAATTTTATGGGGTGACGACGAAAGTGTTATCTGTAAAGGTGGAACAGAAGATGGATTTATCGGCGCATGTTAGTATTTCTTATCAGAAGCAGGAGACAATCGGCGACGAGGATTTAAAAATTTCTTATGGAAATGCGGAGATGGAATTAGTTAAAGAGGGAGGGGTATGGATGGCGGAGGGGATTATGGAATAATTTTAAATTTTAATTTCAAAACAGCTGCTGTTTAAATAGTCGCGTCATTCTGAGCCCGAGCGCCAGGAGGGCGAAGAATCTCGTGGCGCGTGAGAAAAATATGGATAAAGAATAGTGCGCACAGGGGTATAGAAAAAATGAGAAAAGTTGTACGTGCGATAAAACCCTCCTTGCCCCCCTTTAAGAAAGGGGGGAAACTCATAATTTAAAAATTTTTGCAAATGTCCATCTCACATAAAAAATTAATATTCTTCGCAACATTCCTCCTCCTTGCGGCTGGCGTTTTTTTCGTTGCCGGAAAAGGAAAAATGGCGAGGGCGCTGACGGGGGAAGCGACCGGAGGTGAGGCGGGGCGCAATAGCGAGAGCGGATGGGCGAAAAATATTGCCGGCGATGTTATACTTAGTATCCTCGGTTATCTTCTGCAAGCGGTAGTATGGGTGGCGGGCAAATTAATGGCGGGATTAATGCTTATTCTTTTCGCGGTGGCGAGATATAACGGATTTATAAAATCATCTACTGTTACCAACGGATGGATGATTATAAGGGATTTATGCAACATATTTTTTATTGTCATATTTTTAGTAATGACGGTTGCGACTGTTTTAGGAATAGACGAATATTCATATTCGCGCATCTTGAAGAAACTGCTGATAATGGCGGTGCTTATAAATTTTTCAAAACTTATCTGCGGGCTTATAATAGATGCGTCCCAGGTTATAATGATGACATTTTTAAACGCGATAGGAGATTTTGGCGGAGGATATCTTTCGTATATGCTGGGCGTGGATCAAATGATGGATGCTATAAGCGGCGGAGTAAGACCCGGAGCTCTTGAAGTTATAGGTTCATATATTTTAGTTGTTATTTACCTGATAGTTGCAGTCGCGACGATTTTGGTTATTACATTGGTTTTAGTCCAAAGAATCGTGATGCTTTGGATTTATGTGGTTCTTTCTCCTTTTGCGTATTTTTTAAGCACATTTCCAAGCGGCGCGTCTTACGCAAGCAAATGGTGGAGCGAATTCACAAAATATGTAACCATCGGTCCGATAATCGCTTTTTTCCTTTGGCTTTCGTTTACCTCATTGGGAAATGTAAAAAATCAAACGGAGATTGATGATATGATCACAAAAATGAGTGAAAAGGAACAAGCGGCCGTAGAAGCAGGAACAACTGCGCCGCCTGCCGTTCAAATCGGTTTAACTGAAGCAGGCAGTTCAACGCACATGCTTAAATTCATTATTGCAATCGCTATGCTTCTCGGCGGTCTTATGGTCGCACAGACGGTTGGCGGCATGGCGGGAAATTTTGCGGGGGCGACGAT
>JAZDMY010000052.1:0-3517 GCA_043800435.1 bacterium | reverse complement strand
ATACATTTGTCCAGCCCTTAAAAAAATATCCGGGCAGACAAAATTTTTTATGTAATCGGAAACCATGAAACATATTTAGGCGTGGAAAAGGCCTTTCAGGTCTTAAAAGAAACCAACGTCACGGCATTGGATGATAAAATGGTTGAGATAAACGGTCTTCAGATTTTAGGTATTTCTTATGCGCAAGATGCGGCAAAGGACTTTAAAAAAATCGCGGCGCGTGAAAATTATAATCCGGATAAACCTTGCATCCTGCTTTACCACTCGCCGACGCACCTTAAAGAAGCGCGCGAACTTGGTTTTGATTTGCAGCTCTCCGGCCATACTCATTTAGGTCAGCTTTTCCCATTTTCTTTTATCACAAAATTAATCTACGGCGCCTACGATTACGGCTTGCACGAGATTGGCGATTTTTCAATTTACACAACCAACGGCGCCGGCACCTGGGGCCCGCCCATGCGCACAGGAAACAGACCTGAGATTGCAGTTTTTAAATTGGAGTAATTTAGCTTATAGTTTACATTAAACCATTTTACTTTCCGTATATTCTGTTAATTTACTGAGGCCATTGCTGATTTCCACAGGATAATTACTCTGCGTTTCTAATCTTTTATATTCATCCGGCAAAAATTTAAGCTGATTTTCCGCATATTTTTTAATATCTGTAATGTGCGGAAGATCATATGCCAGTTTCCCTTCCTTAATTATCGGCTCTAAAAGTTTTTCTCCATTTATTTTTTCATTTTCCAATCCGATAATATCCTTTTTAAAAACATCTTCCTCTTTAGTTCTAAAAACCTGTTTTACGCCCGGATAACTTTTTTTACCCGGCGCCAATTTCATAGTTTGTCTTATCTTATCTCCATCCTGCAATTGGCACATCTTATAAACAATTTCCAATTTCGGATCATCATAAGAAGTTGCAAGTTCCGTAATTGCCATAAAGCTATCGCAGGGAATTTTTTTATCCATCAATCCTTTAACCCGCCATTCGTTCAAATTGCTTGCGACCATTATTTTCACATCAGAAAATCCCGCTGAATTTAATTTTTCTCTCGCCCGGCAAGTCCGCCCATATAAATCGCCGCTGTCAATAAAAATAGAAAATATTTTTTTATTTTTCTTTTTTAAGTGTTCGCACACTTTAATGGCGTTCATTATTCCTTTTTCAAAATCATAAGTATCAACAATTAAGGTCGCCTCATCATCAGGAAATTCCTCTACAAACGCCATCATCGCCTCCAATTCAGAAGGAAAAGCTTTGATATAAGAATGAAAAGTTGATTTAATTATTTTTTCAGGCAGAGGTATTTTATATTTTAAAAGCGGCGAAAGTTGAAGCGCCGGAATTAAGCCGGCAATATAAGCGGAACGGACAAATTTCGCGCCTGCCTCAAATCCTTGCGCCCTGCCTCCATTGGTAAATACAGGTTTGCCTTTGGCGGCTAAAACCGAGCGCGCCGCTTTGCTCATAAAAATCGTATTAGATGAAACTGCGTTTATTAAAAACATAAATAAAATATTCGCCTCTATTATCGGCGCGGTAATTCTTATAATCGGTTCATTTGGAAAAAACACTGTTCCTTCTTTCATTGCCATAACTGAACCGGTGAATTTAAATTTTTCCAAATACTTTGCCAATTCTTCTTTTATTAATCCATAATTTAATAATACTGCGACATCTTCTTTATTAAATTTCCAGTTTATAATTCCGTTTATAATTTCTTCCAGTCCGCCAAAGAGGAGAAAATTTCTATTTTTCGGCATATCGCGGACAAATAAATCAAAAGTCGCCATTTGATTTTCCATGCCGCGCGTTTTTAAAACTTGACAAAAACTAAAAATCGCCGCTGATTCAAAAAGCGACAAATCCTCTTTAGTAAAAAAATTATTATTTAATTGATTTATCATATATGAAAATGTTATTTTAAAAATTAGTTTGAGTGGAGGATAAAAATTATATTTATCCTCCACCATGTGAACCATGGAATTAACCTGCGGTAAATTCGCAAAGGCGCGCAACTGCCGCCTCCGCGGAATTTACCACGACGATATTTTTAATATTTTTCTCACCCCATAAATATCGGATAGCTTCAAAAACTTTATCGCCATCTTGCACAATCATTATAATCGGTGGTCCGAGAAATAATGATTTGGCGGTGGCTGATGCAAGTTCCCAAATTGTGCCGACACTTTCGCGCGGAGAAAAAAGTATCCTGGGCGTAGGTCCTTTCATTAAGTCCTTGTTCCGTTCCCAAACATCTTTTTTCTCTTTTTCCGTGAGGTATTGATTGCCCTCGTTAGAAAAAGTTGAGATCAGGACACCCCTAACTTTACCGCCCGCTTCAAATCCCCCTTTTGCCGCAGATTCCATCACTCCGGTATATCCTCCGTTACATTGAATATAACCATTATCCGCAAGTAATTTCCCTAGCGTAATCGCTTCCATGTCAATCCACCCATTTTTTTCAATGCTACTTGGACCAAACACTGATACTTGCTTTTGCTCTTGCATTTTTATCTTCCTTTTACTTTAAGATACTTTTGTTGTACACTTCAGATATTGATACTCAGATCTTGACTTATCTTTTTGATTAATCGATTTTGGTTGATAGCTGCACTCCAATGCAACGATCAAAGCAAAGAAAGCAATCAAGCATTCCATGAAGAACGCAAGAAAAAGATATTCAAAACCTTTGTACACTGCGCCTGTGATAAAGGAATAAAGTGCGCCAAATAAAAATGGGACAATAACTAGTGACCCGAATAGATTTGAGAACTCAACACATGCGATAAAAACATCTTTTAATTCCTTTTTATCAAACATTCTTTATCCCCTTTATAAGAAAGCTTACCTGTTCCTGAAATTATCCTTCACTTATCAAAGAACAATATCGCATAATACCAGCTTTCTTAGGTTTTGTCATATTTGTTGACACCATAAAAATATTGACTTATTTTTATTTTATATTACAATAAATAATGTTGACAAATGGATTGACATTTTTTAAAAATTTACGAAATTTATAAAATTACTACTGACTAAATTTTATAAAATACAGTCATTATACTGACGGAATTTTGCTAAATACGGTCAATATACTGACCGTATTTATAACTATGCCCGACAAAAAATTAAAATCAATTTTAACGGATCTTGGACTCTCGGAAAACGAGGCGGGCGTTTATCTTGCCGCGCTTTCGCAAGGACCGTCAACAATTTTAAAAATCGCAAAAATCGCAGGAGTTAAAAGAACAACCGTTTATCCGGTTGTTGAGGCGTTAAAACAAAAAGGTCTGATGAGCGAAGAATTAAAGGGATGGAAAAAATTATACGCGCCAGTCAGTCCGGAAAAATTAAATTCAATCATAGAGGCGCGCAGAGAAAAATTTAAAAACGCACTTCCTGAGTTTATGGCGATGTATAATTTAAAAGGCAATAAGAGTTTTATAAAATATTATGAAGGGTTGCAGGCGGTAAAATCGGTCTATGATGACCTCTTAAAAGACCTTCGGC
>JAZDMY010000019.1:0-3484 GCA_043800435.1 bacterium | reverse complement strand
GGCGTAAAAGCAGTATAGCGCTTTCCTATTTTTTCTAAAACCGCAACTATCGCGCACATCGCGCCTAAAGCGTCGCCGTCCGGTTTTTTATGCGTTATCAATAAAATATTCTCCGCCTTTTTTATGTCTTCAAAAACTTTTATATAAAGATTGTCCATTCTTATTTTCCCATGTTCCGTGCAGATCGTTTTCAATCCTTGCTAATCAATTCTTACGGATTAAAACGGATTATTAACTGATTTTCACGGATCACGGATATAAAAAAATTTCTTAATTTCTCTTATATGCAATTGAATCACTATCAATTACAATAAATTACTATCAATTTCCAATTTTTTAATTTCCCAATTCATCCCTCGCACTCGCAGCAGTCCTTAAAAGAGACTGCTGCGTGGAACGAAAAAAATTACCATAAATTACCTGATTACTATTAATTACCCTTTTTCTTCCTCTATCTCCCTCAATAATTTTTCAACCTCATCCGCCGCGTCTTCACGCGCATCAATTTCATAACTTATATGCGGTATTGCCCTTAAAAAAATATTTTTGGATAAATATTCTTTTAATCCTTTGACATTTTTTTTTAAAATTTCAAAACCGGTTCCGCGATGGGTTTCAGGAAATATGCTTACATATATTTTTAAACTCTTTAAGTCATTAGAGACGGCTGCTTTAGCCGCCGTTATCATAATATCTTTCGGAATATTGAGTTCCGTCAAAATAAATTCAGCCGCCGCTCTTCTAAAAACCTCATTCATTTGTTCTACTCGTTTTTTCATATAACAATCTAAATCATATCGTCCCGCAAATCTACAAATCCTTTCACGAATTCACAAATGCGCATTTATTAAGGGTTAGTGATTATTTGTATATTTGTGAAAAGATTTGTTGATTTGCGGGTTATTTTATTTCTTTCCTTACCCAAAATTCTATCACATCCCCTTCCTCCGCAAGGGGCGCACCCTCAAATTTTATCCCGCATTCCTGATCTTTTTGGCAAACTGTTACTTTTTCTTTTGCCGATTCTAAGTCAGTCGCTTTCCCATCAGTTATTAATTTATCACCGCGGAAAACCTTTACATCAGCTTCTTTAACTACTTCGCCTTCTATAACTTTCCCGCCTAAAATCATACTGCTCCGTTCTGTTCTAAAAATAGCTAAGACCTTCATCTTACCGCTCAAATGTTCCTCAAATTTCGGCTTTTCTAAAGATGCGATTTTATCTTTTATTAACCCCAGCAATTCATATATAATCTTATATTTATGGACTTCCATATTTTTTTCTACAGCCAGTTTTTGCGCGTCCGGCATTACCGCGACATTAAATGCCAAAATCAACGCATCGCTTGATGCAGCCATTAAAATATCGGCATCCGTAATATTTCCTAATCCCTTTTTAATAAGATTGAGCCGCACTTCAGACGATTCTATCTTCGCCAGCGATTCAATAATCGCCTCAAGCGATCCGACAACGTCCGTTTTTAAAATAATATTTATCTTATTCTTTTCTGCATCTTCCTGTTCAGATGTTTCTTTTTTATGCCAGTCAAGTTCCGAACTCATTTTACCAAAACTTTTTTTCTTTAGATCGCGCCCTAATTTTTCAGTATTTGTTTCTAAGATATCCCCGACTTTCGGCGACATTTTTAATCCGATTATTCTTACCGGCGTTGACGGCAAAGCGTTCTCAATTTCCTCTCCCAAATAATTTTTCATCGCTCTTATTTTACCTAAAATATCCCCGCTCATATTATTAACATATTCATTTTTATTTATTGTTCCATTTTGCACGATAACCGTGGCTATCGGACCTTCGCCTTTATTAATATTTGATTCTATAACAGTGCCTAATCCGCGGGAGGAAGGATTTGCTAAAATTTTATCCTCATTCAAGTCCGCGGTTAATATAATTGTTTCCAATAATTCATTAATTCCCATTCCGTTCATCGCGGAAATCGGCATACAAACGGTTTTCCCGCCCCAGTCCTCCGGCGTTAAATTTAATTCCGCAAGTTCTGACTTTACCTTATCAATATTCGCCCCTTCTTTATCAATTTTATTTATGGCGACAATCATCGGGAGATGCGCCTGCTCAATTATTTTAATCGCCTCTTTTGTCTGCGGTTTTACACCATCGTCCGCCGCGACAACTAAAATAGCGATATCCGCGATTTTCGCGCCTCTTGATCTCATAGCGGTAAACGCTTCATGCCCCGGAGTATCAATAAATGTTATAACCCTGTCTTCTACTTTTCCATCCGCGTTTGAGATAGATTTCGTAACTTGATATGCGCCGATGTGCTGGGTTATGCCTCCGGCTTCTTTTGCAATTACATTTGTTTTTCTAATCGTGTCTAAAAGTTTTGTTTTTCCATGATCAACATGCCCCATAACCACAACAACCGGCGGGCGAAATTTTAGCGCCTCTTTCTCTTCTTTTGCTAAAATATCATTAACCTCGTTTTTTTGCTCTTCTAAATTCTCTCCTTCAATAAATTCCGTTTTATAACCGAATTCATCAGCTATAATAGACGCTGTCTCATAATCAATTTTTTCATTCAATGTAGCTAAAACGCCATTCTTCATAAGTTCGCTCATAACTCTTACAAGCGGCGTTTCTATTTTAAGGGCAAAATCTTTAACGGTTATAAAAGACGGAATTTGCAACGGCTTTAAATCTTTATTCTCAGGTAAATTCGCTTTTATCTGCCTTTCCTTTTCTTCTTTTATCCGGTGCTGTTCATTTTGATACTCCCTGTATAATCGCGGCCAATTTTTTATTATTCTGTTAGCCGCGGCATCATCAACTTTAATCGCTTTAAAGCCAATATCAAAACCAACCTTAGGAAGTATTTCTCTAAGATCCTGCACGGGCATATTCAATTTTCTTGCGAGTTCTGATACATTCATTTAAATTTTAAATTTTAGATTTCAGATTTTAGATTTTAGCGGCAATCCATTTTTTAAAATAAATAAAAGATACTCCCGTAAATCTTAAATTAAAAGCTAAAATAACTATAAATTACTTCTGACGGCTGTCAAAAACAATATTCGGATGTGCGCCATTCGCAGTGGCGCGTCTAAACCCTTTTTACCACATTTTTTTCTTTTTGTAAAGGATTTTATCTTAAAATAAATAAAAAAAATCCCCACAAAAGGGATAATGTGTATAAAAATTTCACCTGCCGGTATTAGAGGTATTATTTAACTTTAAACTTAACTTTTAACTTCTGACTTTTGACTTTTAATTTTTGTGGGGTGGGCATAGATGGACTTGAACCATCGACCCCCACTTTATAAGAGTGGTGCTCTAACCAACTGAGCTATATGCCCCGGTAGCAGTTATAAAGTTTTAAAGTCAGTTTACCCCCTTTCACAAAGGGGGTCGTGAGCGTAGCTAACGGGGGGATTTTTCGGCAGTACAAATTTTATTATTTTTATACAAATTTCGTGTGCGTTCTCTTCAAGTTTCGCAAAATTCGGC
>JAZDMY010000015.1:0-6469 GCA_043800435.1 bacterium | reverse complement strand
GGGGAAAGGGGATAAGGTTAAGTTTGTGTGAAAAGTTTAAAATTTACCGTTTTGTAAATTCACCTAATTCACCCATTCGGCTCCGCTCAGGGCAAGCTCTAATTTCTAATTCACCTAATAAAAATTAAAATGACCAATGCTAAGTTTTAGATTTTTATTTTATTATTTGACATTTTAAATTTGGCATTTTATTAGGTGAATTAGGTGAATTGCAATTTAGGTGAATTTTAAAATTTTTTTGATTAAATAAAATTATGCCATATAAAACTTCCTTTCCCCATCAATTAAATCCTGGTCATCGCGCTTGCGCTGGATGCGGACTTGCTTTATCCGCACGACATGTGGCCAATGCTGCCGGAAAAAATACGATCATTGCCAACGCTACCGGGTGTCTTGAAGTTTTTTCAACACCATATCCGCAATCGGCGTGGAAAATGCCATGGATTCATTCTTTGTTTGAGAATTCTTCGGCTGTTGCGTCAGGGATTTATGCTTCTTTAAAAAAACGAGGATTAGCGGGGCGTAATGCGTCAGAGTCCCCGCTGGGAGACTCTGACGAGACGAGAGGAGTGGATGAAAAAATTAAAGTTATTGCCCAAGGCGGGGACGGAGCGACTTTTGATATTGGCTTTGGTTTGATAAGCGGGATGTGGGAGCGCGGGGAGGATATTTTATATGTTTGTTACGATAATGAGGCGTATATGAATACCGGTATACAGGCAAGCGGCGCGACGCCATATGGCGCATCCACGACGACCGCGCCGAGCGGCGATATGTCGGAAGGAAACGAACTTCATAAAAAAGATATGATTGCGATTGCTTTAGCGCATGGATTAAATTATGTCGCGACTTCAACTTGCGCTTATCCATTAGATATACAACAAAAAGTAAAAAAAGCGTTAGCAACGCCTGGTCCGAGTTATTTGCAGATTTTAACCGCCTGCGTTCCGGGATGGAAAGTAGAATCGGATATGACATTAGAATTAGGGCGGCTTGCGCATAAAACAGGGCTTTATCCCGTCGTGGAATTTGTGGACGGGAAACTCGCGAAAGTTATGCCGTATCCAGCGGCGCGTCCGAAGGTGGAAGAATATTTGAAACCGCAAGGGAGATATAAACATTTATTTAAAGATGAAAATGGCGCGGCTGTAATTAAAAAAATTCAGGAGATCGCGGATTATAACATTGAGAAATATAGAAATTAAGAAATTGGAAAATTAGAAATGGAGATTTTATATGAAAAAATTTTTTCTATCAAATTTTAAATTAAAAATTATTTTATCAGTATTAATTTCTCTTTTTATGCCTGTTCGTCATTTTGAGGATTGGAATCTTTATAGCTATAAATTTTTACTGAGGGAATTTTTATTCTATATTGAGGAAGGACTACAGAAAAGGGTTATTTTTAGATACTTTTGTTTTTATTTTGTCTTTTTATTTCTTATTTTGTCATTTATTTTTATGGTTATAAAAAATTATTCAAAGGGCAATAAATAAATTTAGCTTTATTACCTTTTGGAATCTTAGAATATTATGATTTTATCATCATCAAAATTCGTTAAATTTTTTAATCAGGTTGATATCGGCGATGTTCCTATTGTCGGCGGAAAAAATGCATCATTAGGCGAGATGTACACAAAGTTATCTAAGAAAGGCGTTCGTGTGCCTTATGGTTTTGCGACTACCGCGTATGCTTACGATTTTTTTATGAAGCGCGCGGGGTTAAAACGGGATATTGAAGAAATATTGAAAGGGCTTGATACTGGTAATATGAAAAATTTAGCGGTCCGAGGCGCAAAAATAAGGCAGGCGATTTTAAGGGCGGAATTTCCTGAAGAATTATATAACGCGATTATAGATGCGTATCAAAAATTAGAAAAATTATACGGTAATGATTTTGCGGTTGCTGTTCGCAGTTCTGCAACGGCTGAAGATTTGCCGGATGCTTCTTTCGCCGGACAGCAGGAAACATATTTGAATATACGGGGAGAATATGATTTATTAGATGCGTGTAAAAAATGTGTCGCCTCTTTATTCACAGACAGGGCTATTTCATACCGCGTTGATAAAAAGTTTGACCATTTTAAAATCGCGCTTTCAATCGGCGTGCAAAAAATGGTCCGTTCCGATGTCGGGGCGAGCGGCGTTATGTTTACTATTGATACTGAGTCCGGATTTCGCGATGCAGTATTGATAAATGCGATTTACGGGCTTGGAGAATATGTTGTGCAAGGGAGAATAACACCGGATGAGTATTACGTATTTAAGAAAACAAATGCGATTATATCAAAAACGATAGGAAGCAAGGAGGAAAAATTAATTTACGCGGATGATGGAAATAAGACGACGAAAAATATGAAAGTGAGTGTCGCGGATAGGCAAAAAATGGTATTAAAAGACGATGAAATATTAGAATTGGCGAAATGGGGAATGGTAATAGAGGAACATTATAAAAAACCGATGGATATTGAATGGGCGAAAGACGGGAAAGACGGAAAACTATACATTGTGCAGGCGCGGCCGGAAACAGTGCAGTCGCAAAAGAATCCGAATGTTTTAGAAGAGTATTTGATAGAAAAGCCGAAAAAGGTAAAAATTTTGGCAGAAGGAAAAAGCGTGGGAGCGAAAATTGGAGCGGGCGAGGTTGAGGTAATTAAAAATGTTGAAGATATTTCAAAATTTGATGATGGCAAGGTTTTAGTAACAGAAATGACTGATCCTGACTGGGAGCCGGTTATGAAAAAGGCATCAGCGATTGTGACGAATTCAGGAGGGCGCACGTGTCATGCGGCGATTGTTTCGCGTGAGTTAGGAATTCCTTGTGTTGTCGGAACAGTTAATGGAACCGAAAAATTAAAAAACAATAAGGATGTAACCGTAAGCTGCGCGGAAGGGGAAGACGGATATGTATATGAAGGTATTTTGCCATTTACGGTTAAGAAAACGAATTTAAAAAATTTAAAACGGCCGAAAACAAAAATAATGATGAATCTCGGAGAGCCGGATCAGGCGTTTGCTATGTCGCAGATTCCTAATGACGGCATAGGGCTCGCGCGCGAGGAATTTATTATCAACAATTATATTAAAATTCATCCGTTGGCGTTGATTGAGTTAGATAAGGAGAAGAAGGGTGAGAAGGGGAATAAGGTAAAGAGGGGAGAGAAGGATATTAAAATAAGCGCGGCTGATATTAGAAAAATTGAGGAGTTGACGGTAGGTTATAAAAAGAAAACGGATTTTTATGTTGAAAAATTAGCGGAAGGAGTAGCGAAAATTGGAGCGGCTTTTTATCCGAAAGATGTGATCGTCCGATTTTCCGATTTTAAATCAAATGAGTACGCGAATTTAATCGGCGGAAAGTATTTTGAACCCGTTGAAAGTAATCCGATGATTGGATGGCGAGGAGCGTCTCGTTATTATGATCCTAAATTTAGACCGGCGTTTGATCTAGAATGCAGAGCAATTAGAAAAGTTCGCGAAGAGATGAAACTTACGAATGTGAAAGTTATGATTCCATTCTGCCGAACGTTAGAAGAAGGATTGAAAGTTTTGGAAATTATGGCTTTGAACGGATTATACGGGAAAAGTTATATGGAATTTTTGAAAAAGAATAAAAACAGAATTCCTGCCAGTTTTACGAAAAATAAGGACTTATTTAAGCCGTCATTTTTAGGAAGAAAATTAAAAATTAAAGATGAGCAATTGTTGGATGTTTATGTAATGTGCGAAATTCCATCGGATGTAATTCTGGCCGATGAATTTGCCAAGATTTTTGACGGGTTTTCAATCGGAAGTAATGATTTAACTCAATTAACATTAGGCGTAGATCGTGATTCTGAACTTGTGAGCCATGTCTATGATGAACGCAATTTAGCGGTTAAAGAATTAATAAGCGAAGTTATTAAAACCTGCCGCAGGTGTAATACCAAAATCGGGATTTGCGGGCAAGCTCCAAGCGATTTTCCTGATTTTGCTAAATTTTTGATTGAGCAAAAGATTGACAGCATATCGCTTACGCCGGATACGGTGTTGAAATTGATGGTGGAGTTGGGGAAAAAGAGTTAAAAATTCACCTATGGAATAGTCATTATGAACCCGCACTAATCCATCATTTACTCCCTTTGAAAAAGGGGGCAAGGGGGATTTTTAAAAAAATTTAGTGCGGTTTCAAAATGTGATGTCCATAATTTAACGTACAGGAATTTCAATAATTTGGCTGATTAGAGCGTTTCCCCCTCCTTTGAGGAGGGGGCAGGGGGAGGTTTTCGTAAGCAGGAATTTGGATTTAGCGGTGTGTGTGGTAGCGTGCGCTGACTTTTGCAAAACGGGAAACGAATGCGCACAGAATATGGAGTAGGTGAGAAAATTTGTATTGCCGAAAACCCCACCCTAACCCTCCCCTCAAAGGGGAGGGAACAGCTCCTATGCGCCGAAGGTATAATTTACCCATTCGGCTATCGCTCAGGGCATGCTCTAATTTTTAATTCACCTAATAAAATGTCAAATCTATAAACGGATTATGAAAATATTAGTTTTTACGGAAGGGACGATTATAATGCATAAGGATAAAAATGCAATTCATGATTATGCAACTTATATTCCTATCGGGAATGCGGCTGGAAAATTAAATAATTGGCGGCAACAGGGAGCTGAAATTATGTATTTGACGCCCAGAACTAAAATGGAAGAAGTGTATGATATTAAAGGCGTTTTGAAAAAATATGATTTTCCGGATGGGCAGGTATTTTTTCGCCAAAATGGAGAAAAATATAAAGATATAGCGGAAAAAGTTATGCCCGATATTTTAATAGAAGACGATTGCGAGAGCATCGGCGGGGCGGATAATATGACGATCACGCATATAAAACCTGAAATTAAGAATAATATAAAGTCAATTATTGTTAAAGAATTTCAGGGGATTGATTATTTGGCGGATGATATTTGTGATTCGCAAAAATATGAAAATGTATAATAGTAATATACATTTATGCCATAAAAATGTATAATGATATGAACTCAAACAATATCCAAGTCAAAGATTTTCCGAAACTTGAATGTCCGTTTAAGAGAAAAATGGAAGGGGATAGATATGTTATAACGGCGGAAATTGATGAGGATTACAGATGGGTTTTTGAGGATGAGGGCATTCGGGCGACTGATAAAATAGACGGGACTAATGTTTGCGTTTATATTGAAAACGGAAATATCGCGCAAATAACAAACAGAAAAAATTTGAAAAATATTTTTACTGTCAAAAAACAGACGAAATGGGAGGGAGCATGCCTTGAGGGTTTGGCAAAAGCAATTCAGAAGGACTGGATGCGCGATTTTGACGACGGATACCATTATGGAGAATTAGTCGGCGAGCTAATAAACAGTAATCCCCATAAATTGCAGGGGCATTTATGGGTGCCGCTTAATTATTTGCGGGATCATTGCCGATGGCATACATGGGAGGCGAATAAATATCCTAAGACATTTGAGGCGATAAGCGAATGGTTTAAAAATATGCCGAGTTTATTTAATCAAAAGATGAAACTTCCCGAAGCGCAAGCTGAAGGTTTGGTCTTTTACCATCCCGATGACAGGATGGCAAAGATTAGAAAAGATATGTTCCCGTGGCATACAGGGGTAAAGCATGGAGAAGGATAGAAATTAAACTATTGAAAATTGTTGATAAATTCACTTTTAATGCTATAATTTATTAAAATAATTTAGTTTTAATAGCGTTAAAATAAAAATATATGAAAGCAGGTGAAACAAAATTTATAGATTTTTTAAACAGTAACCAACAGTTTATTATTCCTGTTTATCAAAGAACTTATAGTTGGGGTATTAGTCAATGTCGTCAACTATGGGAAGATCTAATGAGGGTAATAAAGAATAATGTTGAAGCGCATTTCATTGGCTCTATAGTTTATGTTAGCGATGGATTATATGTGAATACTGAAACTCAAAATTATTTAGTAATTGATGGTCAACAAAGATTAACAACGATTTCTTTATTATTTTTAGCCATAAGAGATAAATTAAAGAACAATAATGATTTCTCTACTAATGAGCGGCAGATAACAAATCAATTTTTGATTAACGAATTTGCTTCACAAGATAAAAAAAATAAACTGTGCCTAACGCAAAATGACAAGGTTGTCTTTGAAAAGCTGCTAAACGGGCAAAGAATTGAAGAGAACGAAAAACAAAATAAGATTTGGATAAATTATAATTATTTTGTTGAGGAGTTAAACGACACAAATATAAATATAGATGAACTATATTCTGGCATTAGACGGCTTATAATTGTGAGCATTGTCTTGGATAGAAACAATGATAATCCGCAGTTGATTTTTGAAAGTTTAAATTCTACTGGTTTAGATCTTTCACAATCAGATTTAATTAGAAATTATGTTTTAATGGGTTTAGAAAATGGTCTTCAAGAAAAAATTTATAATGAGTAGTGGCTTCCGATGGA
>JAZDMY010000011.1:0-15018 GCA_043800435.1 bacterium | reverse complement strand
GACCCGAGCTGAAGCTCGGTAGAAAGAACAAGGCGAAGCTCAACAGAAGAAAGGAGATTTCAATGAAAAATATGTTTACTGCAGTTGTTGTTATTTTTTTACTGTTGATCGTGAATAATTATGGCGAGGCAGTAAAATTGGAGTTGGGCTTTTCAGATGAATTCGTATCCGCTTATCTTACCAAATCCGGCGGGAAAATAGGCGAAAGGGCGGTAAATCAATCCATGTTAACACTGGGATTGTATCAATGGTACGCGTATGGTTGGCATAACTATGATTATGAAATTGGAAAATGGACGGAATATGATTTTGGGGTTGGGAAATGGTTTGCATTAGGAAATTTTACTTTTGATCTAAGTTATCAAAACTGGATATTAGAAGGATTTCATGAGCATGTTTTAGAAACAACGGTAAAATATAAATCTGCTTCACTTATTTGGAGCAAGCCATTTACCGACGGATTTTATTTCGACCGAAACAGGGTTTATTTTGAAATAAAAAAACCGTTTATGGTTAGCGCTATGACTTTTTCCCCGACGCTTGGCACGGCATATCTTAATAATTTTTACTCCGAACATGGGTTCGCACATATTACCGGGGGGTTTAGCGCTGAATATTCGCTTGCAAAAAATGCGCGTATTTTTTCAGCTGTAAAATATCAGGAAGGGATGCTTCGTTATAAACAAAGTTTAATTTATGGCGGGGCGGGGATTAGATTAAATTTTTGATCCACAAGACACGGAAAAACAAAAGCAGGAACGAATTTTGGTTCCTGCTTTTTTTCTATTTATGAAATATTATATTTTAAAATATTCTTCAGCAATTTTCATAATTGCTTCAGCGGAAGAAATTGATTTTTCAGCATCTTTTTTTGATGGCATTGACGGCGGATTTATAGGATAACGCGCTTCTATGTAAAATTTGTTTAAAAATTTCGTGTCTTCAAAAGTATCCACAAATTTTTTATCGTATTTTACGCAACTATCCAATAAAACAATTAAATTATGTATTCTTGGATAATCGTTTTGTTTTGCAAATAAAAATCCTTTTAAACATTTTTCAGCGGCTTGATGGCAGAGAAAGCAAATAGTATCTGCGTATCCGCCATCTTTAAACAATAGAAAGGCATCGCTAAAATCGTGCTCCGCTTTTATAAACCATTCTTTGGCTAATTGATTATCGTTCATAGATTAGTTTACCTTCTTTTATTATTTTGCTTATAAAAGGATCATCCATTTGCATGCCTTTTTTTATTTCTTGAGGAGTGAAAACTATGGGTTCAATTGATAAATCATATTCCCCTATTCCCAAATATTTTTTTTTATATAATAAATTTAAGCATTCTTCTATCCTGTCCACACGGCGTTTTTTTGTATTTTTAATGACTAATAAATCTAGATCGCTATTTTCACGAATAGCACCCGTCGCATAAGATCCGAATATTATTATTTTTTCAGGATTATATGGTTTAAGTCCGTTGACGATGTCTTTTAATTTTTTATTTAATTTTTGTTTGCTCATAAAAATAAATATTTTAAAGCGGATGGTGAAAAAGTATGATGCCGAATAGTATTAGCAAAATAATTACCATAATGATGCAGAGTATAGTATTTATCATAAAGTAAGTGTATCAAAAAAATTAAATTTTATCAATGCAAAATTATAAAAACTATCTAAACCCCATATCTCCGTACGGTTTGCAGATATTCCACAGAAGATCGTAGAAAACCATCATTGACTGAGCGTAGTCCGCGCTTTCAACGACGAAGCCAAATCCCTCTTTTCGGGTGCTGATCAGAGCGACTTTATTATCATAAATAGCGATAGTATTTGAAAAATTTATTTCCGAAGGAGTAAATCGGACATCACGCAATGTTTTTTCATAAGTTCGCGGATCAAGATATTTATAGTCATGCGGTTGTTTTGAGGTAACCAATATAGATTTTATCCATAGACCTCTTTTTGCTTTTTCTTCAATATATTTATATAAAAAATCTTCGCCTATGCTCTCGCGCAGTTCTTCAATAATAGAAATCCAGTAAGCCATTTTATTTTTTATAGTTAACGTATCCCAAAAAATTTCACGAATACCATCGCGACCTTCGTAAAACATTATCTTCGGTTTTACAAAACCGAGATTGCTTATTGATTTTAATTCCGGCAGCATCTCTGCTAATAATTTTTCCCGTTCTTTTAGCGTGCGTTTTAAAGTTTCCGGTTCGGAGGCGACAATTAATTTCCTTTTTCCTTTAGTTGTTTCTGAGGCAAGCCCCATCGTTTTTAGGTTTTTTATCATCTCGTAAACCGTGCTGCGTTTGATAGCGGATTTTTTGGTGAGCGTTTGGATATTAGTCGGACCTGATTCTAAGGCGGCAAGGTAAACCTTCGCCTCTTTTTCAGTTAGACCAATTTTTTTAAGTTCATTTTGTAGGTTCATAATATTTTATATTTTATAAAATAACGATAAAATTGTCAACACTTTTTTAATATTTTCCTCTAATTTAAGCTAAAAATAATAATAGTGGTATTAAAATCATCAAAATTGTTGACATAAGTATATATCCGTATTATAATACAAAGTTAAGATTTTTGTCAAATTTGTGAGGACTAAAATCTTAAAATGATCTTTAAAATCAACTTTTTTTGAAAAGAATGAGGGATAAATATGAAAAAACAGGTTATATTTGTTGACCCATTGGAAAAACGATTTTTTAGGAAGGGTGCTGGTTTACCGGATAATAACATTGGATGTTCCGCCGAGGGAAAATTGGCGGGCGAGCTAGAGAAATACGGAATCTCAACGGAAGTTATCAGGATGTTCAATCATGTTGTCGAGGAGGCGAGTGAGAAGGTAGAAAAGTTAGATCCTAAAGTGGTCGCATTTTCAGTTTTGACTTTAAGTTTTTGGCGTGTTAAGGAACTGGCGGAAGACATTAAGGGACGATTACCCGAAGTGAAAATTGTTTTAGGTGGATATCATATGAACACTGTCCCCGAGGATATTATCAAATCGGAGGCATTTGATTACGCAGTGCTAGGATATGGGGAAATTCCGTTTCGAAGACTCGTTCAGCGATTGCTGGCAGGCGACAGAAATGTGGATGATATCGCAGGATTAGTTATTCGTGATCCTTTAGTACCCGGCGGATTTCGGAGAACGGCAAAACAAGTATTGCCCGCTGTTGAGAATTTCACATGGGCAAAAAGAGATTGGGAAACAATTCGTGAATCTCGGTGCGAAGGGTTATTTTATCCCCCACCTTCTCAGCAAGGAGAACTAAAGTGAAAAAAAGGCGAAAAAAAAAGGAAGGCGGAGTCGTACCGGTTAGCACCGAATATGGGTGCGATGGGCATTGCACTTTTTGCGGAACAGCGGCGATGTTAAAAAAATCTTATGACGGCAGTTGTTGCGTTTCGTGCCGCGATGTTGAGGATATAATTCAAGAATTGAAAATGTTGAAGGCGCAGGGAGTTAGAGTTGTTTTTTTTACGACAGCAACTTTTAACCGTCGTCCTGAAAGATTGAGCGAGATATGTGAGGCAATTATTGCTGCCGGTCTTCACAGCTCCTTGCCGGAAACCCATCCTGATCACATTAAGAATTCTCTTCATTTTTACGCGTATGTTAAAGTGGGATTGACGAAAAAGCAGGCGGAGCTGATGGCGAGGGCGGGATTTACGGTGCTGGCGGTCGGGATAGAATCCATGGATGAGGAAATAGTCCGCGGATTTAATAAACCGTATTCTGGTTTTCAGGCGGTTGTTGATCATCTTCGTAATGTGGATGATGCCGGTATGCTAAATCGGGGGCTTATAATTTTTCCCACGTCTTATGATAGTCCTGAAACAAAAATGCGGTTGATTAAACGGTTGAAGATAGCACTTCCGGATTGCCTTCGCCTAGCTCATCTTTGTCCTCATCCTGGCACGCCGGAAGGAGATAGATTACGAAAGGCGGGGTTAGTGGCAGTTGAAGATTATGATAAGTATGATCATAATCATCAAGTTGTCAGATTGCCGCATTTTTCTCCCGAGGAGGCAGAGAGGGCGCAACACGATATTTACAAGGGCTATTATTTGAGCCCTGAATATCAAAAGCATGTATTAATCAAAATTGAAAGGTTCCCTTGGCTGAAAAAATCTTTCATTGAATTTTTCGCTGGTCTTTGTCGGCAAAAGGGGGATTGATTTAAGGGGGTTGGTTCATTAAAAAAAGCCATTTAAAAAATGGCAAAGGTTAGGTAAACGGGGGCAAGGTTTAAAAAACTTTGCCTCTTTTATTTACCGATTAGGAATGGTAAAAATAACCAACAAGAAACATTGAGATTATAACGATAGTAGCAACAATGTAAATAATAATATTAGCCATATCATTTAAGGTTATTTGTGTTTAATTATAATAATGTATCCGATTATAGCTGCAATTCCAATTATAATATACGCAATTATTAAATAGTTCATAAATTTGATCCATTCTTAGAGTGCATTATAAGTATTCCTAAAACTAATAGTCCGATAGAAATACTGCTGCCAAAAATAAAAGTTAAAAGGTTAATCTTTGACGAACCATTCGGAATAAAGAATCCTATTACAGCTGAGGCAAATAGTATTTTAGATAAATCAATAAAATAAGAAGAAAACAGTTTTATTTGTAGCTCATTCAATTTCATATTTAAATGCATTATAGCAAAGATTATATCATTTTACAACAGGTTATTTAAACTCCATATCCCCATATGGTTTGCAGATATTCCAAAGGGAATCGTAGAAAGCCATCATTGACATTGCGTAGTCCGCGCTTTCAACGACGAAGCCGAAGCCCTCTTTTCGCGTGCTGATCACGGCAACCTTATTGTCGTAAATGATAATTGTGTTCGGGATATTTATGTCATGGGGCGTAAATCTGACTTGCCGTAAGGTGCGTTCGTAAGTTATCGGGTTTAAATATTTATAAGATGTGACTTGCTTTTGCGTTACATGAATTGACTTTATCCAAATTCCTTTTTTTGCCCTTTCTTCTATATAATCGTAAACAAATTGTTCTCCCACCGTGTCCACCATCTGCTGCACCGGCGAAATCCAAAAAGTCATTTTTGATTTTATTTTTAACGTATCCCGCCAAATCTCGCGCAGTCCGTCGCGGCCTTCATAAAACATTATCCGCGGTTTTACAAAACCGACGTTTACAAGCGATCTTAATTCCGGCATAATCTCGCCTAATAATTTTTCCTTGTCTTTCAGCGTGCGCTTTAAGACCTCGGGGTCGGAGGCAACGATCAGTTTCCTTTTTCCTTTGGTGGTCTCCGACATTAAGCCCATATTTTTTAAACTGCGAATTAAATCATAAGCCGTGCTTCGCTTAATGCCGGATTTTTTAGTCAAGTTTTGGATGCTGGTCGGGCCTAATTCAAGGGCGGCAAGATAAATTTCCGCCTCTTTTTCGTTTAATAAGATTTTTTTTAATTCGTTTTGTAGGGGCATAAATAAATAAAGTTAATACGCATCTTCTATCCGCGCTCCGTGCTTTTCTGTTTTTAACGGATTAGCACGGATTATAGACGGATTTTCACTGATCACGGATACAATGAAATTTCTCTGCATTAAATATTTTAAACATTTATAAATGCTTATTGCTTTTTTGCTTCTCAAAACGCTGGTAAGCATAGCAACTCCATTCTCGGTAAAGGCGCAGGGCAGTTTTTTTGTGCCGCCCAACTTGATATCACAATTTGTGATATCAAGTTTTTAAATCCATCTTCAGTTAATTGAAACATAAAATCAAGCGGAAAACGTTCTACGTTTCTTTATTTGCATTTTAGCAAATAACGCCGTAAGTGTCAACATTTCAAGTATAAAAATAGCTTATTTATGGCATAAAATCTAACATCGTTATTTAAATTGACGCTATTGTTGACGATTATTACGATATATATTATAGTGCAGTGTTAAGTTTAAATTTTTTTAAACCTGTTCTTTTAAAAGGGGGCGCTTATGCCTTTAATAAGTATTGAAAAATCATTGGAAGTTTGGAAAACAGTTTGGGATATCGTTGGTAAGCTTGTGGAGAATGCTGATAATATCGCGCGGGAACAGGAAGCGGATATTGAAAAACGGATTCAGATACAAAATTTATCCGACCGGCTGAAAAGAGATCTCACGGAGTTGGGAGAAATTTATGAGGAGTTTGAAATATAGTTCAAAAGGAGAAAAAATGATTAAAATTACTGAAAAGAATCCAATGCTACAAAAAGCACTACAATTAACTTGTAAAGAAATGGATATTACAGAAGGAGCAATGATAAATATAAATGAAATAGGCACTGCTCTTGATGTCGCAGGCATCCCTGAAAGGCCGTTAATATTTTATTCATTTTCATCCGAACTTTCCGTGCAAAGGTCGTTTAACCATGATTTCCCGTTTTTCTATATGAAAGATGTAGGATTTATTAAGATGCCTTTCAGAAAAGAGACACTAATGGGAATTTATAATCAGATAGTAAAAGGAGAAAAAATTGAAAATAGGGCGATGATACTTGCGTCGGGAGTCGTGCAACAGCAAAATTTAGCAGGTGTAATTTTGCATGACCAACAACATATAAAAGAGCATGAATTCTTAAAAAGAGCTGAAATAGAATTTGGATTTACGGGAGATGTTGAAGCCGTCGCAACTAAACTATCCTTAATTAAAGAAGGCATGGGAATGGGAGGAATAATTAAAAATCGCGTAGGAGATGATGTTATAAACGGGGTTTTTTGCGATATTGACTGGACTATTCTATGTGGAAGTGAGATTAATAAAAATGTTTTAAAAATGCTCAAGAAATATGGAAAACATAAGGCGATAACGCTATGGACAGGCGGCAGCGACCTTGAGAAAAAAAGGCAAATTCTTTGGGAAAAGGGAATTATCTATCCAATAACCAGTAAATACTTATTCCAAGAATGCTATGTTGAGATTGTTATTGATGATTTTGAAAGATCCTCTTTTGAGAAGGATTACAAGATTTTCGCAAGAGAGTATATAAAAGTTAATTCGGGTGACTATTAAAAACGGTTTCTCGGGTTTGAGGCGGAACACTGGTTTTGTTCCGCTTCTTTTTAATGATTAAAATTAAACGCTTGACAAGTGTTTAAAAATAATATACATTACTAATGTAAATAATTTAAAATTTTATACATTAGTAATGTTAATAAATATGATGAATTTGGCTAAAATAGAAGAAGTTGTAAAAGATCAGATGGACAATTTTAAGAATAAAAGTTTAGGCGTTGGGAGGAATATAGATTTTAAAAAATATATTTCCACAAAACAAATAACCATAATTTCCGGTGTCAGGCGATGCGGCAAATCAACTTTACTTCTGCAATTTTCAAAGCATTTTGATAAATTTTATTATTTTAATTTTGATGATGAACGGTTAATTGATTTTGATGTTAGCGATTTTGAAAATTTAATGCTCGCTTTTAAAAAAATGTATGAGGGCAAAGTAATATTTTTAGATGAGATCCAAAATATAGCGGGATGGGAACGTTTCGCGCGCAGAATATATGAGGAAGGATATAAAATTTTTATAACCGGCTCTAACGCAAAACTTTTGAGTTCTGAGCTTGCCACTCATTTAACCGGGCGATATTTTAAAATTGAATTATTTCCTTTTTCATTTAAGGAATTTTTGGACTATAAAGACATAAATTATCAGGAAAAAGGAACGGCTATTAAAGCTCAGGTATTAAAAAATTTTGATATATTTTTAAAAAACGGCGGATTTCCCGAATTTATTGAACATGGGGACAGTGAATATCTGAAAAGGATTTATGAAGATGTGCTTTATAAAGATTTAATCGCGCGGTTTAACATAAGGGAAATAAAATCTTTTAAGCAACTGGCTAATTTTTTATTTACAAATTTTACAAGAGAAATAAGTTATAACGGTCTTAAAAATACATTAGGATTTAAAAGCGTAACATCAGTTAAGGATTATGTTGATTTCATAGAGCAAAGCTATCTTATTTTTGAACTTTATAAATACGATTGTTCTTTAAAAAAGCAATATGTCTCCGACAAAAAATCTTATGTGATTGACAATGGTTTGCGAAATTTCATAGCTTTTTCTTTTTTAGATGATAATGGCAAGTTATTGGAGAATTTAGTATTTATAGAATTAAAAAGACGGGGTTATGAATTTTATTATTATAAAAATAACAATGAGTGCGATTTTATAATAAGGGAAAAAGGTAAAATTACGCAGGTATTGCAAATAACGGCTATTTTAAATGAGAATAATGCGGAGCGGGAAAAGGCGGGACTAATAGATGCTATGGGCGCTTTTAAATTAAAAGATGGGTTGATTTTAACAAATAATCAGGAGGATATTATAAAAAAAGATAATATGAGTATAAAAATAATGCCGGTGTGGAAATGGCTGTTAGATTTGTAAGTAAAATCGCAAGAGCAAAAATTAATCTTACGGCAGTGTCTCCCAGATAACATTAAAAAGTTCCCGTTGCAGATGGACGGCACTTGGGTTTTCTATGACGATTGCGCGGAAAGGGGGGATTAGCTGGTGGATTATAACTTTTTTCGGGATGATTATGAGGTTGCTTGAGAAATTTATTTTTTCAGGGAGGATTTTAATTTTTTCATTATAATTTTTTTCATAATTTTTTATCTCGCGTGCTTTTTCGCAATCTCTTAAAAGATGGCAGATTTTAAAATTTATTTTTCGTGAAAGTTCCGCGCGCCGCTGCCTGAATTTTTGGAAATACTCATTATCAAGAGGAAACCATTTTGACGGATTTCCTATGCTTAAATATTCTTCATGCGGACGCATTTCCTTTAGTATTTCCTCGTAAACGGTTTTAATTGATTCTAATCCGTCGTAATATTTAATAAAACTTTCTGCTCCTTCTAAATTTTGTATCGCCATAAATTCAGGCAGAAGTTCTTTCATTTTTTTGCGGCGCAATTCAAGCATCACCTCAAGTTTTTCAGGGGCTTCGGCGACGAACAATTTTTTAAATCCGTTTACTTCAATTTTAACCAGCCCTTTCTGCATTAAGGATTCTACCACGGCATACGCCGTGGTTCTTTTTATTTCGGAGACATTTGAAAGTTTTAGGATGGTCGTTGCGCCGAGTGAAAGTAATGTCAAATAAATTTTTGCTTCGTTTTCCGTCATTCCCATTTCGGAAAGGAAGGAGAGGAGTTTGGAGTTATTCATATTAAGGAGGTTATTTAAAATTTATTAGTTTATGCAGGTTTCGTTAAGTCGCGCGGATTTTACGCGGAGAATTAATGCTGCCTGTTGTAGAGACGCGATTAATCGCGTCTCTACGGCGCTGGATATACGAAATATGCGACTGTTAGGCAATATATTGTCGGGTTTTTAGTCAACATTATTTTATCTAAAATTAAATATTTTGTCAACTTTTATTATTGTGCTGTCGTCAAATATGACAAAGATTGAGAAGCGTGGTATTTTAGTGTATTGATCTTTGATAAATTTGCTGGCAGTAAAAAATAAACCTTTAGGATAAGGAGAAAAAGATGAAAAGAAGAGGGATTTCAGTACTGGGACCGAGTAATGTGAAAGATGGCGATTGGATCGCTAAACAGGCATTTTGTTTAGGCGAATTGATTGCGAAGGCAGGATATGTTTGTGTGAACGGGGGATATGGCGGGGTTATGGAATATGTTTCTCGCGGCGCTATTTCTGCCGGCGGGAAAGTCATTGGGGTGACGGTTAAAGGTATTGAAACAAAAAATCCTTATTTAACGGAAAAGAAGGAAATGGAATTTTTCCCCCGTTTACAATACCTTTTGGAAAGACCAAAAATTTTTTTCTCGCCGGAAGGCAGCAAAGGGACTCTTTTAGAGTTTGCTGCGGCACTTGTCCGTAATGATGCTCCGACAGTAATGCTCATTGAAGGTAATACTCATTGGAAACTTTTTGATCCCCTTCCCCAATTATGGGGAGATCAAAATCTTATGAACATTTCTGATGTTACAAATTCCGCTAAGGAGGCGGTTGATAGTATTGAAGTAGCTTTTTTTAGGGAACAGGAGAAGGATGAATGGCTAAGGGAGAGTTCGCGCGGGTAAAAAATAAATTCTGCTCGGAAGAAAGGCATATCTGAAAATTTTCCAGCCTCTTTCTTAAAGAGGGTTCAGTGGGGACAAAGACATTGCGTCTTTGTCCCCGAGTATTTTTAAAATGATTATTTTTATATATATTTAAAAACCACTCCAACCCCGCCTTATTAAGGAGTGGAAATAAAATGTTTAGTATAGGGATTTTGAATAACTCTTCTGTAGAATATGGAGCGGTCTGAGGAGTGAGTGGATTAGATTATTTTAGTACTGCTAACAGATTCCTCCACTCGCTGAAAAATATTTATTTCGCTGATGCTGCATAAATATTTTTCGCTCGGTCGGAATGACAATTTGTAAAATCGTTTATCAGCACTGCTCAATCCTGGATCCCGCATAACCGCTTCTTTCCGCTCTGGCGGAACTGCGCGGTTTGCGGGATGACACATAACAACTGTAAAAATATGAATAAAAAATTTTCAACAACAACGCCGAATAGCCATTTATTCTTGGAAGAAGATATGCGCCTTTTTGAATTTCCGCAAGTATTCGGGGCGAGCGCGATATGGCATAAAAATAAAATGGAAAATAAAATCGCAACTTACGATTTATTTGTTCGCGATCTTCCGAAAAATAGAAATTTTATGTTATTAGGCGGAGTGGAAGAAATTATAAAAGGGATACTTAACTGGAAATATTCGGATGATGAAATAGATTTTCTGATAAACGAAAAAATAATAACGGACGGCTTTGCGAATTATCTGAGAAATTTTAAATTCACAGGCCATGTTTACGCGATGAGGGAAGGGACGGCGTTTTTTCCGAATGAACCAGTTATCAGAGTGACGGCGCTAATAATTGAAGGCAATCTCATCACATTATTTTTAATAAATTCAATAACGAGCAATACAATTTTTTTTACCAAGTTTATAAGATCAATAATTGCCGCAAAAGGGAAAGCTGTTATCGGTCCGGGCGGTATAAGAGCGCAGGGGTTTGATAGCGCGATGAAGGCATGCAGGGCGGCGCATCTTTGCGGAACGAGTATTATATTGCCGTCGTTTTACAGAAAATATAATATGAAGATGCCATCGGTTATTACAATCGGATATCATGCGTATATAAAATCGTTTCCCGCTGAAATTGACGCTATGCGATCAATCAGCGAAACATTTCCGCATCGGGCGATAAGTTTAATGATTGATACTTATGAAATAGATGCTGGTCTTAAAAATGCCATAACGGTTATTAAAGAATTAAAGAGGAAGAATGAACCGTTGCCGAACATCTTTATAGACAGCGGCGACTTATTTGAACTTGCAAAAATGGCAAGGCGTGAACTGGAAAATGCAGGATTAGATGCTGTGAAAATAGCGATAGCGAGTAATTTGGATGAATTTAGGATTGACGAATATATAAAAAGAGGGATACCTGCGGATTCTTTTGTAGTTTGCACGGAAGGGATAACGTCTTCGGATGATCCGAAATTAGAAACGGTTTATAAGATGGCGGAATTGCGCTATAGAACAACGATAAATAATTTAGCTAAATTAACCAAAGGTAAAGCCTCATTGCCTGGGAGGAAAAATGTTTTTCGTATTTATGAAAATGGAAAAATGGCGCGCGATATTATCGGAGAAGAAAATGAAAATTTAGGCGAGCCGTTGCTTATTAAAATGATAGAGAACGGCGAGCTGATTTATGATTTACCAGAAATGGATGAGATTAGAAGTTATATAAAAGAGCAGGTCAAGAAATTGCCGGAGCCGTTATTAGAAATTGATAAGCAAAATAAGTATGACGTTATGGTTAGTAAAAAATTAGAAGAGTTGCTGGAAGAGGTTAAAAGAGAGCATTTGAATAAATAATTCATTTTATTTTAATTTTATAAATTCTTAATTGCGGTTATGATAATGTGCGTTTATGCTTTCGCTGAAAAGGAGGGTCAGCGGGGCATAAAATAAAAATAGAACCCTGTTAATAGCAGGGTTTTATTAATTTCAAATTTGTTTTAATAAAAGATGTGTGGTATAATAATAAAAATTAATCACACTGGTTTTATCCGTGATCGGTGAAATTCGTCAATGTCAGTGCTGATCCGTTGGAAAATTGATTAGCACGGAAAGAAACGGATTCATACGGAGCACGGATAGAAGTATGTGCTTAAAAAATTATATGAAATTTTTTAACAAAAAATTTGATTTAAAATTGGGAGATGTTTTAAAAATTGCGGGATTGGGAGTCGCGGGAATTATTGTTCTCTTTTTTTTTGTTTAAAATTATTGGCTCGTCATTTAACTCTATCTCGTTTAAAAATGTAAAAACTTTGACGGGGCAAAATGTTTTGCCTGAGGATGATTATTCGTACGGGGTGAAAATGGATTCTGCATATTCATCTGAAGCTGCGGGAGAGGCGGGGCTTTCTTTAAGAAATGCCGCTTCATCAAAATCAATAATGCCGCCTATTTCAGAAGGAACGACCGGCGATAACGCGGAGGAGTTTGAGGTGACGGAATATAACGCCTCAATTGAGACGCGAAATCTGGAAGATACCTGCTGGAAAATAGAAGGCATGAAGGCGAAGGACTATGTAATTTTTGAAAATGCAAATAAGTATAAGAATGGATGCAATTATAGATTTAAAGTTAGGAAGGATAATAGAGATGAAGTTTTGGCGATTATAAAAGAAATGGAGCCGAAGGAATTGGCGGAAAATATTTACACGATTAAAAAATTAGTTGATGATTATACGAGCGAGGAGGAAATATTAAAAAAGAAGTTGTTATCAGTTGAGGAAACTTTAAATGCCGCAATAAATTCCTATGATGAGATTAAAAAAGTTGCCGAACAAAAACAGGATGCGGAAACGCTCGCGAAAATTATAGACAGTAAAATACGGCTTATTGAGCAATTAGCGCAGGAAAGAATTAATATAAACTCCCAACTTGATCGGATTTTGCGAGCCAAAGCGGAGCAGCTTGATCGCATGGAGTATACTGTTTTTAATGTAAATGTTTTTGAAAATAAATTTGTTAACGGCGATGATTTGAAGGATTCGTGGAAATTGGCGGTTAAAGAGTTTGTTTTTGATATAAATAAAGCTGTTCAGGGAATTACAATTAATTTAATAAAGTTTATAATTTTAGCTGTTCAGTATATTATTTATATCTTCATTATTATTATTGCGGTGAAATATTTATGGAAGGCGGCGAAGTATGTTTGGAATAAATAAACTATAAGTAATTAATTGTAATCTTTAGTAATTTGTTGTACAGGAATTTGAATTTTTTTTGTCATTCTGAGCTCGAGCGCCAGGAGGGCGAAGAATCCCGAGGTGCGAGGTGTAAGCCACGGGATCCCGTTCGGCTACGCTCAGGGCAAGCTCTTCGTCGCTCGGCTTCGCTCCTCAGGATGACGCGATTCGTGGCGAAATATACCCAGTTTAATTTATAAAAATCGCTTATCTAATTTTCAATTTAAAAGTTGGAAAGTATAAGATGGCGCAAATAAAAATATGAAAGGATACATTGCAAACATTGAAAAGTTAACAAGCGAGAATGATAATTTTCGGCGTGTTCTTTATACGGCGAGGTATAGCCAGTTAGTGGTTATGAGTATAGCGCAGGGAGATGATATCGGCGAGGAGGTTCACGGATTAGATCAGTTTATAAGGATTGAAGCGGGGGAAGGACTTGCGGTTTTAGACGGCGTTGAGAGTAAAATTGAGGACGGGTCGGCGGTCGTTATTCCGGCCGGGACTTTGCATAATATTATAAATACATCGTCTGAGCCGATGAAACTTTATACTCTGTATTCTCCGCCGAATCATAAAGACGGGACGATTCATAAAACAAAAGCGGACGCGGACGAAGAGCATTTTGACGGGAAGACGACGGAGTAGGGGATTTTAGATTTAGGATTTTGGAGCGGCGTGTAATGCGCCGCTTTTTTTATTTTATTCCAATGTAAAAATTACGATGAAACAAACGGGGAGGAAAAATAAATAACCATAGACAAAAATTTTTTTAAAGGATATAATAAAATGATATTTATTTTAATTTATCAACGCAATGAATGGACATCATACTGGGAAGATGATGTACATGGAGACTTGCAGGGAGTATATTTTTATGAAAAATAATTCTAAGCGCGCGGCGGTTCTTTTAAAAGGGGCGATTGATGTGCGCGATTTTGTTTACAAAAAATTGAAACCGTATAATGGCAATGCTGATTTTTTAGTATCTTCTACGAAGAAGACGGCGGCTTTATGGGAGGAATGCAAAAAATTAATTGAACATGAAAAACAAAATGACGGCGTTTTAGACATTGATGCTAAAACCGTTTCCACAATTACCAGCCATCAGCCTGGTTATATTAAAAAAGATTTAGAAGCGGTGGTCGGACTGCAAACAGATGCACCGTTAAAAAGAGCGATTAAGCCGTTCGGGGGAATAAGAATGGCACAAGCAGCATGCAGTCAATACGGGTTTGATATTGATCCCGAGGTTAAAAAAATATTTAATGAGTATAGGAAGACCCATAATGACGGTGTTTTTTCCGCTTACACTGAGCAGATGAGAAAATTGCGCAAGGCAGGAATTTTAACAGGACTCCCGGATGCGTACGCGCGCGGAAGAATTATCGGCGATTATAGAAGGGTGGCGTTATATGGTATTGACCGATTGATTGAAGAAAAAAAGATTGATTTATTAAATATTCCTCTATCGGGGGTATATGGCGGCGGGGAAATGACTGATGAAATTATCAGATTGCGCGAGGAAATCTCGGAACAGATAAAAGCGCTTGAACTTATGAAATTAATGGCGGTTGAATATGGATTTGATATTTCAATGCCTGCGAAAAATGCGCGCGAAGCAGTGCAATGGACATATTTCGGGTATTTGGCGGCAATAAAAGAACAGGATGGG
>JAZDMY010000001.1:0-13394 GCA_043800435.1 bacterium | reverse complement strand
TGTCAGAGTGGCATTGTCAGGAAAAGAGTTTACTCCCGGCGGCGCTATTGAAATCGCGGATATTTTAGGCAAAGAAGAAAGTTTGAGGCGGATTGAGAAAGGGATAGAAAAATTATAAAAATAAATTTTGAAAAAATATGCAGCAAACTAAAATGAAATTGGTTATTTTAGGGTTAATAGAAAATGAAAAAAATGAGGTTTTATTAAGCCAGCGATATGATTTAAAGGTGCCTGAGGCGCATTTAAAATGGGATTTGCCGGGCCGGGACCGTTGAATTCGGGGAGAGTCCTGAAGAAACGCTAAAGCGCGAGATTTTAGAAGAGACAGGTTTAGAAGTAGAAATATATGATTTAGTTCCAAAAACTGCGTCCAGGGTTTGGGATCATAATGATTATAAAATGCATGTTATCGTCCTGTGTTTTTGTTGTAAATTTATTAGCGGAAATTTACATTTAAATGATCCTAAGATAAATGATTTGAAATGGGTAAAAAAGGAAGCTGCGAAAAATTATGAATTTTTGCCCACGGCGAGGATTTTTATTGAGATGTGCGAAGGCGCCCCTTTATTTTGAGAATGTCTAAAAAAGTGTGTCATTCTGAGACGAGGGATGAGGCGAAGAATCCCTGGGCGCGAGGAGTGGATAGCGTAATAGTTGCTAACGTGGGATCCTTCGGTCGCTCGGCTCCGCTCCCTCAGGATGACGCGATTCTAAATTATGCAAAATATTATTATTTCTGAAATTAAAGAAAAAAATTTTGTGAAAGATGACGGTTCCTCAATCGGGGAACGGCCGTGGGGCAGGTATGAGGTTTTGATTGAGCAGGAACGATATAAAGTAAAGAAGATTTCAGTTTTGCCAAATTCGCGATTAAGTTTGCAGTCGCATCTGCATCGCTCTGAACACTGGGTAGTTGTGCGAGGCGTGGCAAAAGTTCATGTTGGAGGCAATGACTTAGTGCTTAATGAAAATGAAAGCACGTTTATACCGGCGGGAGCGGTGCATCGGCTTGAAAATATCGGCAAAATTGATTTGGAGATAATAGAGGTGCAAACAGGAAGTTATGTCGGCGAGGATGATATTACAAGGTATGAGGATGATTATGACAGGATTGCTATTTTAGAGAAATAATTTTAAATTCGTAATTTAGAGTGGTTTATGAAATTTCCGCGGATATTTCGCGGATTTCACGCTGATGGGATAGGTTTATTGCTTGATTTTTATTTTAGTAGCTGGTAAGATTATATAAGAATAAATTGGTAATTTTTTGTAATTCAATAGTAATTAATTGTAATAAAAATAGAGTAGTTACTAAGAGAAACTGGGTTGTAAATTAGGAAAAAATATAAAGTTTAGATTCAATAGATATTTTGTTTTGTTGTTTTCTTGCTTTATTGTTTTTTTGAAATGTATGTCAGGACATAGCAAATGGGCGACAATTCATAAACAAAAATCCGTTCTTGACGCGAAGAGGGGCGCTGTTTTTACAAAACTTGCGCGCAATATTACTTTAGCTGCAAGAGAAAAGGGCGGGGATCCCGAGATGAATCCCTCGCTTAGAGCGGCGATTGATAAGGCGAAGGAATTAAATATGCCTAAAGATAATATAGAACGGGCGATAAAAAAAGGCACAGGAGAATTAGAAGGCGCACGGCTTGAGGAAATTATTTACGAGGGATTTGGACCTGCGGGCGCGGCATTAATTATAAAATGTTTAACTGATAATAAGAATAGGACGGCTTCAAATATAAGGCATATTCTTACGAAATACGGAGGAAGAATGGGCGAGCCGAATTCGGTTGCTTGGATGTTTTCCGAATTCGGAGTTATAAGGATAGATGCGGAAGAATTAGGCGCGCATAAATTAGACCGCGACGAGTTTGAACTGGCATTAATTGATAAAGGAGCCGAGGATTTTAAGACGGAAGACGGCGAGATTATAATTTTAAGCGATGTAAAAAATTTATCAGGAGTTAAAGAGGCGGTTGAAAAAATTGGAATAAAAATTGATTCTTCGGAAGTAGAGCAAGTTGCGAAAAATGAAGTTGAAGTAAAAGGCGATGAAAAAGAAAAAATTGAAAAATTGCTTGAGGCATTGGATGATGATGAGGATGTGCAAATAGTATATGTTAACGTAAAGATTTAGCTAAAAATATTATACACAAATTAACAAATCTTATCACGAATATATAAATAGTTGTTAATGAGGCATCATAAATTTGTGAATTCGTGAAAGGATTTGTTGATTTGCGGGCGATGAAATCATGAGAAAATCAGGTGAAGGTAAAATAATTTTAGGGATAGACCCTGGGTTTGCGATTACGGGATATGGTATAATAGAAGTAGCGGGGAAGAGCGATATTAAAATGATTGATTATGGGTGTATAACGACTGAGTCAAAGTATGAATTTCCCGAAAGGCTTGAGATTTTACATAATGAGCTGGAAGCGGTTATTAAAAAATATGATCCTTCACTTATAGCTGTGGAGGAGTTATTTTTTTGCAAAAATGTGAAAACAGCTTTAATGGTAGGTCACGCGCGGGGCGTAATACTTCTAGGGGCGATACAAAATAAAATTCCTTTAGCGGAGTTAACGCCTTTGCAGGTAAAGCAAGGAATTACCGGCTATGGAAAGGCAGATAAGAGGCAGATGCAGAAAATGGTTAAAATTATTCTGGGATTGAAAGAAATTCCCAGCCCTGACGATGCGGCGGATGCATTAGCGATCGCAATAACGGCGGCGAATAACAATTATCCACAAATCAACAAATCTATTCACAAATTCACAAATCCATAATACCTTCTTTATCAAATATTTGTATATTTGTGATGGGATTTGTTGATTTATGGGCGATAATTATGCCTAAAAAATTATTAAAAATAGCATCAATTTCAAGCCAAGTCGCTCCATATTCTAAAACGGGAGGGCTTGGAGATGTAGCAAGATCTTTGCCTAAAGCGTTTAAACGTCTTGGGCATAACTCCATTATAATTTCACCTTTTTATGAACAAATTATTGACGCGGAGAAATATAAATTGGAGAAAATAGCAGAAAATATAACTATACAAATTGATAAAGATAACGCGGTATGTGTTGATTATTGGGAATGCGTTTTAGATAAATCAGTTAAAATGTATTTCATCGGGAACAAGACATTTTTTTCGAAACATAAAAATATCTATGGATCTGGACATGAAAATGCCAGATTTTTGTTGTTTGATTTTGCCTGTTTGGAACTTTTAAAATTTTTAAATTTTTCTCCTGATGTTATCCAATGCCATGATTGGCATACGGGACTCGTACCGTATTTATTGCGCAAGCAATATAAAGATGATGCTTTATTTAAAAACGCTCTTATAGTATATACGATACATATTCTTACCTTTCAGTTTGGGCGTGATTGGTGGGCTGTGCCTTCTGAAAATAAAGATTTTGGAAAAAACGGCATCCCCGCATTAAATGATCCGAATCTGGAAAATATTAATTTCGCTAAAAGAGGAATTCTTAATGCTGATATTATTACGACTGTTTCGGAGCAATATGCGCAGGAAATTTTAACTAAAAAATTTGGCGAGGACTTGAACAGGATTTTGCAAAACAGAAAAGATCATGTGTTTGGCATCGTAAACGGGATTGATTATGATAATTATAATCCGGCGACTGATCCGGGTCTTGTAAAAAATTACAATATCAAGACCATCGGCAAAAAAGCGGAGAATAAAATATACCTGCAAAATAAATTCAATCTCCCTCTTAATATGGGAATTCCTATAATAGCGATGGTAACTAGAATAACCGAGCAAAAGGGTTTTGACCTTCTTTTTGAAATAATTGACGCTATGGCGCGGCTGGATTTACAATTCGTTATAATGGGCGGCGGCGATAAAAAATACGAGGCGGAGATAAGGAAGATATGCAAGAAATATCCAGAAAAATGCGCATCCCATCTTGAATTTGATCCTATCCATGCGACTCAGGTTTACGCCGGTTCGGATATGATTTTAATGCCGTCGCGTTTTGAGCCATGCGGGCTAAACCAGATGATAAGTTTACGCTACGGTTCAATACCGATAGTGCGTTCAACCGGCGGGCTGGCGGATACAATTACTGATTTTAATCCGAAAACATTGCGCGGGAACGGATTTGTGTTTAGAGAATATAATTCGCATGATTTTTTAATGGCTATAACGCGAGCAGTGGAAACTTTCAAGCACAAAGAAATATGGAACAGGTTTTTATTAAAAGCGATGGAGCAGTCATTTTCTTGGGAGCTTCCGGCAAGAAAATATTTAAAATTATTTAAAGAACAGATAAAGAAAAGATATGAAAATAAATAGGCACTTAAAAATTACAGGTTTAATTATTTTTTCAATATTTTTGAGGTTTGGGCTTATTAAATTATTAGGAGAACATAATTCATTTTGGGTAAAAATTTTAGGGATAATATTTATTTTAGCGCTTGGCGTATGGATTATAAAAAATACAGCGGAGATTATTGAGGAAACATCGGAAGTCTTGCATGAGAGAACAAAACTTGCCGGAGGGATGCTCCATGCTTTCGGGACAGCTTTTCCTGATATGGCGCTTGGAGTCGTCGCTGCGATTACAAGTTTAGGATTTATGAAAACTGATTATTCGCAAGCAATAAGTTTTGCGATTATCGCCGCCGCTACGACTTTTGGATCAAATATTTATAATATCGGGTACGCCTTATGGTGCGTTTTTAGGCAAAATTCAGCAAATAAAAATGGTATAGCGATTCCGATATACCCTTTAATAAAATCAAGCGGCACTGTAGCGCCGATAAAAGACCATTTGCAAAAGCCGGCGTTAATAGAGCTGGACACGTCAATGGATATATTATGCGCGTTAACTGTCTTAACGGCAGTGGTAGCGTTAAGCATGGTTTTATTCGGACAAAAACCCGCTCCGGCTAATATAAAAGGAGATCTTTATCAATTAATAAGACCGGTCGGATTTTTTATATTTATTCTGTCAGTCGCGGTTATTTATGCATTTAGGAAATCAAAAAAAACAGAAGAATCGCATAACGATGTTGAAAAAGACGAGGGGGAGGAATATTATCGGAATAATAAAAATTCTATTATTTGGCTGCACCTGCTTTTTGCCGGGATAGCGATTATTTTCGCCGCCTCCGGCATGGTTCAAGCAATAAAAATTTTATGCGATAGCACGGGGCTTCCTTTTGTGATTGCAGGAGTTCTTGCCGGCCTGATCGGATGTCTTGCCGAGATGATCGGCGTTCATAATATGACAGTTAACCCGCGCGGAAGAATCGGAGACGCGGTCGTCGGAGTGGCCATGGACAACATAATTACTACTTTAGGCGCCTCCGTAGTTGCGATTATCGGCGGCATATTTTTAGGAGGCACCGCGCTAATTTTAATTTTTGTTATAATACTTACCCTAAATACTGTCTTAATCTGGCAAATTTCTAAGCTAAAAAATTATGTTTTAATTTAATTTTTTAATTTCTTTAACATCTTTGGTCAGAACTTTTTGTATCGCAAAGCCGGCATGGACCATAACATAGTCATTCTTTTTAACATCAACTAACTCTATATTTATATCATATCGGACTCCGTCAAAATCCGCTTCGGCTAAATTATTCTCTTTTATTTTTTTTATTTTACCGATTGTCGCGAGGCACATAGTTAAGTCAAAAGTTTAAAGCATGCCCTGAGTTTACCGAATGGGGCAAAAGTTAAAAGTATCGGAGCCGCGAAGCGGCATTATTTTAAAGTTTTAAAATCGTTTGCAAGCGAGAGTGGATTATTTTACATTTACAGCCGTTATGTTTTTACCGATAAAATCAAAGAAAAAAATTTTGGCTCTTGGCTCTGAATTTGATACACGGCTGGCTTTTTATCATAGCGGGGAAATAATTTTTTCAGAAAATACAGGTGAATTGGTTGAAAATAAGACAGAATATGAAAAGTTTGTAATGGATTTTGTAGAGACACATTGCAATGTGTCTCTGCGGATGAATCCCGATGTTATTATAACCGATTTGCATCCTTTATACAATTCGCGGAAAATAGGAGAGAAATTAGCAATGAAGTGGAATATTCCGCATTATTCTGTCCAGCATCATATTGCGCATATATTTTCTGCGATTGCTGATTGGACACTGGAAAATGGTCCCTCTCTTGCTTGTCCCGCTCATTGCGGGGAGAGGCGACAGTCCCGACGGATGACGGGATGCAAGGGGTGTGTCGGCATCGCCTGCGACGGGACTGGTTATGGATTAGACGGAAATATATGGGGCGGGGAGGTATTTAGAATATGCAAAAATATTATCCGCATCGGGCATCTTGAAGAGCAATATTTGCTCGGCGGAGAACTTGCGATAGAAGAGCCGGCGCGGATGGTTATCAGTATTTTAAGTAAAATTTTATCACAAGAAGAAGTTTTTAAATATGTGGAAAAATATTATTCCGCGCAAGAATTTAATTTTTTATGGAACCAACGGGAGAAAAAATTTAATTGTCCTTTAACGACAAGCGCGGGGAGAGTTTTAGATGCGGTTTCAATATTTTTGGGGTTTTGCGAGAATGAAAGAAAATATAAACATTATTCGGTAAAAATGCTGGAAAATTATACAGCAGGCAGCTGCGGTAAAGAAAAATTTTTAAAGCCAAAAATTATTAAAAATAAAAACGGTGAATATATTTTAGATACAACTTATCTTTTTGAATATTTAGTTAAAAACACACCCCTTGCTCCTCCGCCGACACTGAAGTTATGGCGGACAGGTCTCAATAGGAGAACTAAAAAAGAGATGGAAGAGCAAAAAAAGAAGTTAGGAGCTGCGGCGCAACGTTATATCATCGAAGGATTATATGAAATTGCAGGTAAAGACGTAAATGATAGCAAGAGAAAAATATTTTTTGCCGGCGGTTTGGCAAAAAACGAAGTGATGAAAAAATTTGCGGAAGATAATAATATTTATATTTCAAAAAATATTCCTTCCGGCGATGCGGGTATTGCCGCGGGTCAGATAATGTATTATTTACTAAATCATCAATAAATGTTCAATTTTCATCAATCTGTTATATTTCGCGAGCCGTTCGGAGCGGCATGGCGCTCCGGTTTTTATAAATTCGCATCCTAACCCTGCGGCAAGATCCGCGATATAAGTATCTTCGGTTTCGCCTGATCTATGCGAGACGAAAGGTATCCAATTCTTTGATTTCGCAAGTTGAATTGTTTTTATAGTTTCTGTTACCGTGCCGATCTGGTTTAATTTTATTAAAACGGAATTTACGGCGTTTTTACGTATTGCCTCTTTTACTTTTTTAATGTTGGTTACTAATAAATCATCTCCGACAATAGTTATTTTATCCCCGAATTTTTCCGTTAATTTTTGAAATCCCTTCCAATCATTTTCCTCAAACCCGTCTTCTATGGAATTTATCGGATATTTATTTATAAGTTCCCCGTACCATTCAATAAGTTCGTCGCGCGATAAACTTTTTCTTTCTCCCGCGCTTGTTCGCACATTATATTTTCCATCCTCATAAAAACTTGACGCGGCGGCATCAATGCCGATTTTTACCTGATCAGTCGTATAGCCGGCTTTTTTTATCGCCTCAATTATAACCTCAAAACCCTCTTCGTTTGATTTTAAACGAGGAGCAAAGCCGCCCTCATCTCCGACGCTCGTAATATCGCCACGATCAGATAAAATCTTTTTTAACGCGTGAAAAATTTCCGCGCCCGCCCTTACTTTTTCATGGAAATTTGGAAAATGTATCGGCTGGATCATAAATTCTTGAATGTCTAATCCTGAATCGGCATGTTTTCCGCCGTTGATTATATTAAAGGAAGGGGTCGGCAGTAAAACCTCCCCTTGCCCCCCCTTGGTAAAGGGGGGATATCCTGCGAGAGAACCGAAATATTCGTATAGTTCCTGATTTTTCTTCACAGCCATTGCTTTCGCGAAAGCCAGTGATACTCCCAATATCGCGTTAGCGCCTAAATTTCCTTTATTTTCCGTGCCGTCCATTTTAATTAATAAATTGTCTAATTTTTTTTGCGAGCTGATATTTACGCCGACAATATGCGAGGCGATTTTTTGATTAACATTTTCAATTGCTTGCAAAACTCCTTTTCCATTATATCTTGCCTTATCATTGTCGCGAAGTTCAACGGCTTCGTAAATTCCGGTGGACGCGCCGCTTGCCACTGATGACGACACTTTAATTTTTCCAGATGTAAGTTCTACTTCCACGGTTGGATTTCCGCGTGAGTCCAAAATTTCGTATGATGCGAGTTTGTCTATCTTCATATATAGTATAATCCGAACCCACGAATTATATCCGAATGATACGAAAAACGAATTTATCTGAATTTATCAGTTATTTTCAGTATTATTTGAATATATTTTAGATCCAGAGTTATATATTTTAGCGTAAAAATAAAAAAATATCAATGGTTTACTAACGGAACAAACGCGTATGCTTCCGGGGTATATGACTTACTGATTTGGCTGTTATGTTTTTTGAAAATAACCATAGGTCCTGAAGAATAAGGGCATATTAAAATCCCGTTATCGCGCAATAAATTTTTTGCAGCCAGTTCAATCTTTTTTTCCTGATCCGGCGTTATGCCTGCGGTTATAATAACGCGATCAAATTTTTTTCCCGCTGTAAGATTAAAAAAATTAGTTGTTTTAAACTCAAGATTTTTAAATTTTTCTATTTTTTCATCACTAAAACTGGTTTTCAATTTATTTAAATTCGCTTTTGCTTTTTCTGATAAAGTATTTATAACCTCTATTGATAATACTTTTCCATGGTAAACCAGATATGCTAAAAGCGACCCGTTCCATCCGCTTGCTGATCCCACTTCCAAAACATCTAAATCTGGAAATAATTCCGCAAGCATTAACATCCTTGCAACCGTGGACGGCTGAGATATCGTCTGGGATTTTCCTACGGGAAGCGCGTTATTTAAATACGCCTCATCCGCAGAATCAACAAAAAATTTTCTATCCGCGATCCGCATCGCCGTAATGATTTCTTCAATCCTTTTTGTATCCGAAGGTCTTTTATAAAAAAGCCATAGATAATCATAAACTTCTCGCAGCATATCTTGCATTGTCGGATAGTATGGCATATGCGAGGGTTTTATAATAGTTTTGTTTTTATGTCAAGGAAAAATAGAAATTAAGCAATAAGGAAATTTAGAAATTGAGCTTAATTTCTAATTTCTCAATTTCTTTATTTCTTCCTTATATTTTTCAAAAAATATCCCTAATTGCGAGTGCATATTTTCAGGCAAGGTTTCCATAGTAAACCATTTTATTTCGTCAAATTTATGCGGCTCGCCGATTTTTACCATATTCCTGTCAGCCAACACCTTAAAGTCAAGCGCTATCCAATGTGTCTTTTTACCCTCGTTATTTACGCGATGCACATCCCGAAAGCCCAAAAATTCATAATTTATAATATCAGCCGTATATTCTTCCTTTATTTCTTTTCGCAAACCATCTTCAACTTTCTCGCCAAATTCTAAAGCGCCGCCGCCTATGTCCCATCTCCCGTGTTCATCGCGAGCATTTTTGCTTCTTTTTGCCATTACAAAATTTCCCTTGCCATCATGGCAAAGGTAAACGACACTAACAGCAATATAATCAATTCCTTTTTGCATAGAGATTAATTTATTTTACTCCACACTGCGGTGAAAAGCAAATAAACAAGAGCCCATTAATATCCCAACTTTTCTACCCTTATCCCTGCCAGCCGTATAAGTTTTTTCCGCGGATTCATCCGTTTATCAAGAAACGGCAAAAATAATTTTATTACTTCCAGTTTTAAAATTTTTAAGTCGGCTGTCGGTTTTTCCAGCGTATGCGAGCGGGTTTTTGTTTGAAAATCGGAAAAACGGACGGTTATTACGTCAGTTTTAAATTTAAGTGCGTCATCCTGAACCCGAGCCCCGCAGTATTTGCGGGAAAGAATCATGGACTTGGACTGCGATTTACCCATTTCCACAAGCCGTCCAATAACATTCTCGCATAAAGAATAAAGCCGTTGAAAAATAAAGGACGAGTCCAAGGTATCATTATCAAATGTCTCCTGCTCGCCGATTGATTTCGGTTCATACCCTTCAATAATTTCCGAACTATCGCATCCGCGCGCCTTATAATTCGCGGTGGAAACAACACCCCGCCCGCGGCCTTCTTTCGGATCAGATCCAACGGCAATCGGCAAGCCCTCTAACTTTGGATTATCTCGTTCTTTAACGGACGCAAAAAATGCGTCCATATCAAGATGGGCGATAATTCTTTTATTTTTATTCATACTTTCCATGGTTTCTATTTTAAACTAATCCGCGGCAAATTAAAAGGGAAGTGTTATTTTAAATTTTATTGCCATTGTTTGTCTGGAATAAAAAAATCTTATCTTGGATAAGATTTTTTTAAAGTTCAATAAATTCTTCAATGGTTAATTTAGCGTCTTTTATTATTTGATTGAGTAATCATGGTTTGATGGATTTATGAAGCGGAATAGTAATCGGTTTAAATTCCTGCCGGTTAAAGTGATTTAATCTAACATGACTGCCTTTCTGCCTCGTGATACAATAGCCGTATTTTTCAAGTTTTTTTAATTGTTGCTTTACCTGAAATTGCGGGCAATTTAGGCATATTTCTTGTTTAAATTTATAAGATGCAAGCTTACATTTTAATTTTTTCAGCATGATCTTTAATTTCTTCCAAGCATAGCTCAGTAGCTTCTTTAATATTCTCCAATGCTTCTTCAATAGTTTCGCCCTGGCTATAGCATCCTTCAAAAGCGGGATTGGTTACGGTATAACCGCCCGTTTCATCTTCCTGCAGAATAACAGGGAAAATTGTATTTTTATATAATTTATGCATATTTTTTTATATTATTTTTATGTGTTTAGTATATCAAATAATATTGTAATGTCAATTATATTGATTTCTTTTAAATTTTATGTTTTTATTGTAAAAAAAAGAATCAGGTGATAGAATAAAAGAAACTAATTGAAATTAGAAATTAATTGTAATAAATGGTAATTGAGTGATTAATATTACATTGTTTTGTATATAGAAATCCGTTGCTGGGAGAAGGGAAATTCGTTCGGAAAGGCGAAATTAGTTTTTCATTGCGAATTTTAGTTTTGCAGCAATGATTTTCAAAAGTAATTTTAAATTTGTGGACAAAATACTAAATTTCATAAAAAGAATAATCCCAAAGGGCGTACTTAAAAAGGTTTTGCCTTTTTATCATATCAGTTTGGCATCCGCGGCCGCCTTTTGGTATGGATATCCATCGGAGAAGATGATTGTGATAGGCGTTACCGGAACGAATGGGAAGTCAACGACTACGGAATTGATAGCGAGGGTTTTGGAGAAACACACCCCTAACCCCTCTCAAGAGGGGAAATATAAGGTGGGATTTACATCCACGGTGAAATTTAAGGTGGGAGATAGGGAATGGTTGAATGATAAAAAGATGACTATGGTCGGGAGGTTTCAGTTGCAAAAATTATTGCATCAAATGGCAGACGCGGGCTGCCGGTATGCTGTTATAGAAACATCATCCGAGGGCGTAAAGCAGTTTAGACATAAGGCAATTAATTATGATTATTTGGTGTTTACAAATCTGACGCCGGAACATATTGAATCGCACGGGAGTTTTGAAAAATACAAGGAAGCAAAGTTAAAATTATTTGACCATTTGTCAAAGAGCAGACGCAAGGTTTCGCGGATACACGCGGATAGCAACGCGGATACACGCGGAAACGCAGATGATGTTGATCGTGAAATTAAAAAGATAATTATTGTTAACGGGGACGATAAATATGCTAGTGAATTTTTAAATTTTAAGGTTGATAAGAAAATCGTTTATGGAATGGATTACGGTAATGATAATTATATAGGCGAATTTTTGTGTTTCAGGGCGGAAAATATTGTTTTAACTAAAAACGGAACATCTTTTAATGTCGTTCCCCCCTCCTTTGAGAGCTTGTCCCGAGCTTGTCGCGGGAAGGGGGCAAGGGGGAGGTTTTCTGAGGTAGGAATAGAGAAGTTTACAGAATTTGGCAAAAGCGATACAAAATTTAAACTGAATTTACCAGGACTATTCAATGTATATAATGCGATGCCGGCGATTATTATTGGAGAAAATGAAGGGCTGGAAATGCAGGAAATAAAAGATGCATTGGCGCGGGTAAAAAATATTCCGGGCAGGATGGAATTTATTGACGAAGGGCAGCCGTTCACGATTTTAGTGGACTACGCGCCTGAGCCGGAATCAATGAGAAAATTATATGAGGCGGTCGGCGCGATGGGGGTGGCGCATAATAAAATTATTCATGTATTAGGTTCTTGCGGCGGCGGGCGCGATAAGGCAAGACGGCCGATACTTGGCAGTATTGCGGCGGAAAATGCCGATTATGTCATAATTACAAACGAGGATCCGTATGATGACGATCCGATGGAGATTATAGAGGATGTGGCGGGGGGAGCGGAGGAAAGTTTAAAGTTTAAAGTTCAAAAGCTTGCCCTGAGCTTGCCGAAGGGTCAAAAGTCTGAGGAAGTCCAAAATATTTTTAAAATATTAGATCGCAGGGAGGCGATAAGGAAGGCATTGCAGTTGGCAAACGAAGGCGACTTTGTTATAATAACAGGGAAGGGTGCAGAACAATTTATTTGCGTTGCGGATGGGAAAAAAATTCCGTGGGATGATAGGGATGTGGTGAGGGAAGAAATTGGGAAATTGAAAAATTCACCTAATTCGTGTCTGTTGAAATAGTGTCCACAGCGTCATCCTGAAGGAGCGATAGCGACTGAAGGATCCCGTGGTTAAGCAGTAAAACGCTGGGATTCTTCGCCCTCCTATCGCTCGGGCTCAGAATGACGCGACTATTTCAACACTAACTAAGTAATTTGTTAGATGGAAATAGATAGAAATTATCCTGTCTCCGCCACAGTCTCTTTCAAGGACTGCGGCGAGCGCGAGGGATAAATTTTGTTATTTAAAAAAGACCGATTTGATTTCTCGCCTCGGTCATAAGTATTTTACTAATTTTTACTAAATTATTTCAAAGAAGGTCTGGGTCTATATTACTTAATCGGATACGATAATGGCGAGAAAATCTATTCTCAAAAGTTTTGAAAGCTATTCCGGGATTGAATACTGCGCCAAACCCTGAATTTGTGCCCATGCTGGTAAGTGCTGGATACAATTTATTCCAATATTCTTTTTCTAATTTTGGAAATAAACCTAATTTGTGTGTGCGGTGTATAGGGTAAGGGAGATAAAATTGCCAAGTTCCAATTAGGTGCTGTTCTTTTCTTGAAAAATGAGCCAGAATATCTCTTTGCTTACCGTTAAATAA
>JAZDMY010000128.1:0-5855 GCA_043800435.1 bacterium | reverse complement strand
CTTCCCTTCCAAACCCGATATATTTATAATCAGGCATCACTAAACCCCTCCCTGCCCTCCCCTCAAAATGGAGGTAATAATGTGTGGGAATACGGAATCCGCAGCTTATATGCGACGGAAATTCTATTGCTTATTATTTTATTATTATTCGCGAGTTCATCCATTTATTATCTTTTTACTAAAAATATTTCCATATCTTCTTTAACGGAAAAAATGCGGCAAAATTTAAAATCTCCGCATATTTTTCTTCCATTGTTATTTTTAATCTGGTCGTCCGCGTCTATTTTATGGGCGCAAGACAAAGGACTTGCATTTTATAAATGGACGATTTTATTAGAAGGAATTATCGTATTTTTATTTTTGGCAAAAAAAATCATATCATGGAAAAAAGCCGTGCTTGCTTTTTTAGCAAGCGCGCTCGGGCAGGCGGGTTTTGCGATTTATCAATTTTTAGTCCAATCTGTTCCTGCGAATAAATGGCTCGGACTCGCTTATCATATGCCGGAAGAAGCGGGCACGGCTGTTGTTGAAACACCACTTCGCAGATGGCTTCGCGCATATGGCGCATTGCCGCACCCGAATATACTCGCGGCATATTTAGGCATTGCGCTAATTTTATATATTGCCATTGCCCCATTTTTAACATCGGAAATTTTTAACGATGAAACAACTTTAAAAATCTTTTTAAAAACAATTTTTAAAAACCTTATTTTTGCGCTTTTGTTTTTTATTCTCGCCGCCGCCCTATTATTTACATTCTCGCGCGCGGCAATTATTGGACTGGTTGCGGCGTTGGTTGGATATGGGATTTACCGGATCGGCAGGGATCACGCTGCGCAAAGAAAACCAAATATCTTCACTCTTGGATTTTTTGCTCTTCTTATAATTTTATGCTTTTCACTAAGCGATCCTCTAATCGGACGGCTAAAAGGCGAGAATCGCTTGGAAAAAAACTCAAATCAATCGCATATTTTAACCTGCAAAGAAGGTTTAGAAATTATAAAAAATAAATGGTTTCTTGGCGCAGGCTTAGGAAATTATACATTGGCGCTTTCCAGTTTAAAACCAGGCCTCCCGGCATGGAATTACCAGCCGGCGCATAATTTATTTATTATGATCTGGGCGGAGATGGGAATAATAGGACTTGCAATTTTTATATTATTTTGCTATTATCTCTTTACACAAGCGATAAGAAGTAAAAATATTTTAAGTATCGCGCTTGCAGTATTTATTTTCACAATATCTTTATTTGACCATTATTTTTGGACATTATATGCTGGAATGATATTATGGTGGTTCTCATCCGGTTTGATTATCGGTTTTTAAAAATAGCAATTCAAAAAATTATTTTATAAAAACTCCCCCACAAGGGGAGCTTTTTTATTTGCATATTATTGTTCTTTAACTTCCATGGAGGGGGAATGTGAAAATTTAAAAAAATTTCTTATTGAAAACGTTTACTTAATTTTTTTCATTTTTCAGGGGAGATAAATGGAAACAACACAATTTGAAATTAACAAACAATATTGCGCAAATTGCAGGCTATGTAAAAAAATTTTAGAAAATTATATAGATGAATCTGGAAATATCGTAATACAACCTGATAATATGGCCGAAATGGAAACTTTTTTAATGATTTTTATGGAATGCCCATCGGGAGCGTTTGAAATAAAAAATCGTCCGATAGAAGATCTGCCAGCGCTCGCCCATGTAAATAGATTAATTAAGAGCTCAACCGGCTGCCGACCGCTAAAGATTTAGCGCTGCTCGTAATACCCTGTAAGTATTTCCCTTTCCTATTAATTTTAAACGCCGAGAAGCGAAAACTTCCGGCGTTCTTTCTTTTTAAAAATTATATGTATTATCGGATCTTTTTTCTATGGCTAAAATATAAATCTCGCCTCCATTTTCTATGTTGCAGATTATTCTAATCGTTCCTTTCCTTACTCTATAAATACAATCATGCCCTTTTAATTTTTTTATATCTAGCCCGTCCATAACACCAACTTTTAATTTTAATAAAATTTCTTTTACTTTTTCTCTTTCTTTTTCGCTTAATTTTTTTAGCGCTTTGGATATTTTATCCATAAAAGCATAACTGCAAAATTACCTGCCACAATCCACAGATATATACTACAGCTGATATTTAAAACTATAACCTTGATAAAAGCTCGTCAATTTTAACGCCGCCTTTTTTTATTTTCGTAAAATCAATAACCTCTTCCCATAAGTTCTCATCAACAGGAGAAATCTTAAATAACGGGTGCGATTGCTTAAACACTATAAAAGATTCTCCTTCCTTTACCTTTTGCGCGTATTTTCCCATATTTTCTCTTAAATTTTTTAAACCTATAATTTTTTCCATATAATTATTTTTATTAGATTATTTTTAGTTTATCAAAAGATAATCTTTTTGTCAAATAAAATTTCAATGCGGCTGTTTACGGATCATACGCAATTTTGGGGGACTTTTTTTGTCATTCCGATCGAACGAAAAAATATTTATGAAGTGAAACGAAGTAAATATTTTTGAGCGAGTGGAGAGCCTGTCCTGAGCGTAGCCGAACGGAAATCTGTCGATTAAGCCAAATTTGGTACTGTCAACAGATTCCCATTCGGCTACGCTCAGGACAGGCTCTCCACTCCCCCTCGTTTCGTTTTCGCTTTACTCCAACTTCACTCGGGGTCGGTCGGGATGACATTCTCCACCTAATTTGCGTATGACCCCGGTTTACTCGCGGCAAAAAATATGATAACCTTGTTATAGAAGAGCAACCATTACATAATGCCTAATAAACCGAATAACTAAGCCCTGATTAACTATATGCAAAAACCAAAATTCATAATCATAGACGGAAATGCGCTGCTCCACCGCAGTTTCCACGCACTGCCGCCGCTTACCACAAAAAATGGCGAAATGATTAATGCTGTCTATGGTTTTACTATGGTTATGCTAAAAGTTTTAAGAGAAATCCATCCTAAATATATCGCTGTCACTTTTGATAAAGCGGAACCCACATTCCGCCATGAAATGTATGAGGAATATAAAGGAACACGTGTAAAAGCGGAAGGCATTGAAGAATTATATAATCAGATACCAAAATTAAAAGAAGTTTTAGAAGCATTCCATATTCCGGTTTATGAAAAATCAGGCTATGAGGCGGATGATGTTATCGGCACAATCGCGCATAAATTATCCGTCGGCAATGATATGCAAAAAAATGAAAAAGTAGAAATACTTATCGTAACCGGCGATTTAGATACTTTGCAGCTTATTAACGAACATACTAAAATTTACACGCTGAAAAAAGGTCTTTCTGATGTTGTAATATACGATGAGGCGGGAGTAAAAGAACGGTTTGAAGGTTTAACACCCGATCAGATGATCGATTATAAAGCGCTCCGCGGCGATCCCTCGGATAATATTCCCGGCGTTCACGGCATTGGCGAAAAAGGCGCGATAAAATTATTAACAAAATTTAGGACAGTAGAAAATTTATATGAAAAACTTTTATCGCATGAGGATTTTTTGCCGGCGAAACTCGCCGAAAAATTACTTACCCATAAAGACGAGGCGTTTTTAAGCAAGAAATTAGCAACGATTATTACAAACGCGCCGATAAATTTTAAATTTAACGAATGCGAATGGCCGGGATATGAGAAACAGCGTATTTTTGATCTATTCCAGGAATTTGAATTCCGCTCGCTTTTGAATCGCTTGCCTGAAAAAATTTATGATGGCGGGCGAAAAGATGAAGAAGAGATTTCCACGGCGGCGCAGCTCTCTGGCAATTATATTTTAATAAACACGGATGAAAAATTTGAAAAATTTTATTCTGAAATTTCAAAACAGACACAGATTACGATCACTACTATCGTCAGTTCGGAAAATCCGTTTGAAGGCGGCTTGCTGGGGATCAGTTTTTCGTGGGAAGAAGGAGAGGGATATTATATGCCCGTCATCCCAATTAAGCAGCGGGAAATCACGCGTCATTCTGAGCCCGAGCGCCAGGAGGGCGAAGAATCCCGCGGCTTACAGCACGACCATATTCATACTTCGCGCCCCGGGATTATTCACTCCTTTGTCGTTCAGAATGACGCGTTAAAATCCCTCCTTGAAAATCCCGTCATAAAAAAATGCGGACACAATATAAAATTTGATATGCTCGTTTTAAAAAAATGCGGCATACAGCTTAAAGGAATAAATTTTGACACAATGATCGCCTCATATCTCCTAAACCCCGGCAGCAGGGCACATGAACTTGAGGATCTGTCATTTAGGGAATTTGGGCATCAGATGATGCCGTTTGAGGAAATTATTGGCAAGGGAAAAACTCAGATAAATATTGAAGACGCAGATATAAATAAAATCTCATTTTATTCCTGTGAAAGAGCGGACTATATTTTACAATTAATGAAAAAACTATATGCAAAACTTGCTCAATATAAAAGCGAGAAAGTATTTAATGAGATTGAAATGCCGCTTGTCCCGGTTTTGGCTGATATGGAATTCGCAGGAATAAAAATTGATATTTCATTTTTAAATAACTTAAGTAAAAGATTAACAAAAGGAATAGGAGAAATTGAAGAAAAAATATATAAGATGGCGGGATGCGAATTTAATATCTCATCGCCCTCCCAGCTTAAGGATATTCTTTTTGATAAATTGAAAATCCCGGTGAAAAATATAAGAAAAGGGAAAACAGGACTTTCAACTGCGGCACCGGAACTTCTAAAAATGCGCGGCATCCATCCGATTATAGATTTGATTTCAGATCACAGGGAACTTGCAAAATTGATTTCAACTTATGTTGACGCGCTTCCAAAATTAGTTAACGAAAAAACAGGGCGGATTCATACTACTTTTAACCAGACCGTAACCGCGACTGGACGTCTCTCTTCTTCTAATCCGAATCTGCAGAATATTCCGATAAAAACCGAGCTTGGAAAATCCATACGAAAAGCGTTTATAGCGGATAAGGGATATAAATTAATATCCGCCGATTATTCCCAGGTTGAACTGCGCATTGTCGCATCGCTCGCCAATGATGAAAAAATGATAGCCGCCTTTCGCGAAGGGATAGATATACATACAGCGACAGCTTCCGAAATTTTTAAAGTCCCGAAAGAAGAAGCAACCTCCGCGATGCGCCGAAAAGCAAAAGCGATTAATTTTGGCATTATGTATGGCATGGGTCCGCGCGGGCTTTCCGAAGGCGCGGATATTACGTTTGAAGAAGCCGAGACATTTATTGACGAATATTTTCTTTTATATAAAAATGTAAAAAAATTCATAGACCGCTCGCTTGAGAAAGCCCGCGACTTAGGATACGCCGAAACATTCTTCGGCCGCCGCAGATACCTTCCTGAAATCGCTTCCGGCTCTCCGTTTATCCGCGCCGCCGCCGAAAGAATGGCGCTTAACCATCCAATTCAAGGCACATCCGCGGATCTTATAAAACTTGCAATGATAAAATTGCATAACATTATTTCCGAAAAATATTCGGATAAAATTAAAATGCTTCTTCAAATCCACGATGAACTATTATTTGAAGTAAAAGAGGATTTCATCGGCGAAGCATCAGAAATTATCCGCGACGGTATGGAAACCGCCGCCAAATTTTCGGCACCGATTAAAGTTGATATTGAGGTTGGGGATAATTGGGGGGAGATATAGAATTTTAGATTTTTGATTTTTAATTTCTAACTCACCTTACGCACAAGCATTATGTTTTCTCCGCCGCAGTCTCCGTTAGGGACTGCGGCGAACCCAATTAGCGATCTCTTTTTTAAAAAATCAAAAAACCGAGAAAAATTAATTGCTCGGTTGTGTTTTTCCTCAATGGAAAGGTTAG
>JAZDMY010000124.1:0-2773 GCA_043800435.1 bacterium | reverse complement strand
GTTTGGAAATTATTTTAACGCGCATCCATTTAAACTTCTGCGCATGATAAAAAATAAAAAAGAAGAATTTATCGGGAAAAGCGCTCCCATAAACAAAGAAGCGCGCAAACTATTAGATAAATTTTCTTAAATCTTATATTTTCCTCCTTTTATACTTTAAATAAATAGACATAATAATTATAATCGTCAATGCGCCTAAAATACACAGCATCATATCATTAGCCGTATCAAAACCGTTGCCCAAACGATGGGATCCGGTATAGAAATCCTCAAGATATTCTTCAATTTCATAAGTCATCCCGGCAAAACCCGCACTCATAAGAGAGAAGAACGCCATACTAAAATAACTTAATGAAATTTTACGGCAATCATTTAATGCCTTTATAATCTTAAAAATAATAATTCCCGCCGAGACGCCGCCTAAAAAATGCGCGGCTTGATCATACCAAGTATAACGGCTATAAAGAAAAAAAATATCGCCGAAAGAATCGATATATATCCCGAAAGCGGCAATAAAAAGCAGATACCCGTAATGCGCGTAGCCGCATTTTTTCCGCATCCATAAAAATATTAATTCCAAAATTATCCAAATAATACTCGCCGTTATAATTAAACCGATCCAGGTAAATTCAAGCTTAAAATGAAAAACTTTTATGTGGTTTAGATATTCAAAAATAATGAGGATAAATAAAAAAAATCGGCTTAAATTTAATATGAATTTATTCATATAACCGATTTCTTATATTCTGATTCCTGTGTAAAGTCAATGCCCTTGACAAAATTTTATTATGGGTATATATTCATAATAACTATAAATAAGAAAGGGGGTGATAATATGCCAAGACAAAATGGAACAGGTCATATGGGGCAAGGTCCGGGAACCGGGCGAGGATTGGGTATTTGCGGCGCCGGCATGAGGAACGGCTATGGATACGGCGGTTGCAGAAGATTTATTTCTCCTAAGAACGAACTATCTGCTCTTGAGGAAGAGGAAAAGATATTGGAAAAAGAACTTGAAATAATACGAGAGGAAAAAGCCGCCCTGCAGGCCAAATAAAATAAAAAAGTCCCGCCGTAAAAAGGCGGCGGCTTTTAATTATTTTAAATCTCAGCTATTCATTGCTCCGCGATCCACGTTATAAAATACCTGTTCATGTCATTACTGCTTAAATTTTCTCAAAATGTGAAAAATAAAAATATAGCGCCGATCTGGGATGTCCATAACTTTTCACTTTTGACCCATTCAGCTGCCGTTCAGGGCAAGCTTTAAACTTTTAACTTTTTTATGCCAAGACCGCGACTTTATAGAAAAATAAAATTTAATCCTTGCGCAAATTACTTTAAACCGCAGGGCATACCCTTAAGTATTTTAGAAATCGTATCCTTAACATTTGAAGAAGCCGAGGCGTTGCGTTTAAAAAATATTGAGAATTTAGAGCAAACAGAATGCGCTGAAAAAATGAATACATCCCAAAGCACATTCCAGCGGATACTATCATCCGCTTATAAAAAAATATCCGATGCCCTGATAAATGGAAAGGCAATAAAAATAATAAGGGAATAAAATTATACTATTTTGTAACTACTCAGCTGCATCTATTAGTTCCCCTCTTGAGAGGGGCAAGGGGTGTGTCGGTAATGGGATTTACTAAAAAATACACACCCCAACCCCTCTCAAGAGGGGATAACCTTAGTAGCTATTTTTATTCGTAAATGCGTTTAATGTTACGTATTTTTCCGTTAAAACTCTATTATCCATGAAGTTTGAACTGCAAAATCATAATTTCCTAAAATTTCTTGCACTCTTATAAATTCTCTATTATTTAAATCATATTTTTCTTTAAATACCTCAGAAAAATTATCTACTTTCCTGCTTTGAATTTTTTTATATCTCGCATTTAAATTATGCATCAAAAATTCCACTTCTTTGGGCGAAGAAAAGTAATGACCGCGTCTGTAAAGTTTTTTGATTTCTTTACCCGCGAACAAATCATTATATCTTCTCCGCCATTCATCGGTGCGGTTATCATCAGGACCTGCATGCTGAATAATCGCAAAATTCTTTGTTAAACGTAAAATTTCTTTTAATATCTTTTTTTGCTTGGATAGACTATTCCAAGATAATACATATCTTAATAAAGTTAAATCAATACTTTTATTAGAAAGCGGTATTTTTTCTAAATCCGCACAAATTTTTTTATCTGTAATTTTATTATTTGCGAGAATTTTTTTATCGTGATCAATGCTATAAGTAAAAAATTTATACTCAGGCAATAATCGCACCACGGCTTCTAAAAACTTCCCGTCATAACACCCTAAATCAGCTATGAAATATTTTTTATTATAAGGCAACCTATTCCGTATTATTTTAGCAAAAAATTCCGCACTTTCTTTATAAATAAAATTTATAGCTGGTGAGATATTTTTCTTACCATCAAAAAGAGCGGATGCATTTTCGCCTTGATCATAAATATATTTTTTATCCGCCTTCGGCTTCTCCCCTATAAATCTGATCAGCCCGTCAACGCCTTTCGCCCGGTCTTTATACGTTTCGCCGAATTCATCAAGGAGAATAATATTAAAACGAGGTAATATTTTTCGTATAAAATCCAGGGTGAAAAATCTTTTCTTAAGCCCGCCCATTTCAAAAAAATCATCTTCTATTTTTGTATAATTTTTATCTTTCCCGTTTATTATATCTTTATACTCCGGATCGTTTAAAGAATTTACTAAAAAACTAAAAGTCCCGCCCTTTTTCAAAACACGGGATATC
>JAZDMY010000114.1:0-7280 GCA_043800435.1 bacterium | reverse complement strand
GACATTTTTCGGCGGCTCTTCCAAAGTTTTTAAAAGCGCGTTAAAGGAAGAGATAGAAAGCATATGAACCTCGTCAATTATAAATACTTTAAATTTATTTCGCGATGGCGAAATTCTCGCGCTTGCGATTATATTTTCACGAACGTTATCAACTCCGGTATTGCTCGCAGCGTCAATTTCTAAAACATCCATGGAATTACCGTTATTTATCTCAACGCAAGCCGCGCATTTATTACACGGCTCTGATTCATTTTCTTTGCGCTCCTCACAATTAATCGCTTTTGCCAAAAGACGGGCGGTTGTTGTTTTACCGACTGCTCTCGGTCCGCAAAATAAATAGGCATGGGATGTCTTTCCCGTTGCTATCTGGTTTTCTATCGTTATTTTAATATGCCGCTGCCCTACTAAATCAGAAAACTTTTGCGGGCGATATTTTTGGTATAAAACGTTGGACACAAAACACAGAAATTAAGAAATTGAGATATTAAGATATTTTAAATAATAATTTCTTAATTTCTAATTTCTTAATTTCTACTTTATTAACATTTTATTGCAAGGCAAAGATGACCCAAGACAATTATTATATTTTCACATTATCCACCGCTGCCCAATCGCTGTCTTTATATTTCGGCACGGTTACAGTAATCTCATCTCCCGGACGCGCCTTATAATAAGTTATGCTCGCTGCAAGAACTTTATATTTTTTATCCTCAACAACGGCGAAATACTCCCGCGTTTCTTCGTTATAGGCAACCGTCCCGACGATATTTTTCCTTTCAATTTTTTCTATTTGCTTATATCTGAACGCTCCGCTGGCTAAAATTCTAAGCTTTAATAGATCACCCTCAACTAATTTTGATTTTGAAGCGTAATTCGGCGGAATATTAAATTTCTCTCCGTCTTCCGCAACCATCCGTTCGCCGTCAAAAATTCCTTCAATAACCCGCGCCGCTTCATAATCATCCGCATTTTCTTCGGCGTGAAATAATAATTTTTCTTCATAATTTTTATTTGCATCGCTATCTTCTAAGATTTTCAAGGCAGCGTTAATATCATTTCTAATTTTTAATAATTTTCTTCTAACGGCGAATAATTTCACGGGACTGAAGTTATTTATTTCATTATTTTCCCCGTTTATATCCTGATTTTCATCAGCCGAAATTTCTTCCTTTTTTCCGCCTTCACTTTGCGCAAATTTAAGATATTCGTCATCTTCAGGGTATGGATAATTACCGCCGTTTCCATTATTATCATTAAATATTGAATTTTTGTTTATATTTTGCATAAATTTTGTTTTTATTTAAAGATATTTTTTATTTTTGAATATCTTTTTTTTTATCCTAACATAGCATTTTTATAAATACAATAGCGGCATAACTTTATAACTTTATGAACTCTCAACTACCTCAATTTCATTCTCTAATGATATTCCGAAGTTTTCTTTTACTTTGTTTTTTGCCAATTTCATAAGCGCGATAACATCTTTTGCCGTTGCTTTATTAAAATTAACAATAATATTGGCATGTTTCGCGCTTATCATAGCGCCCCCCATTTTAATACCCTTTAAACAGCATTCCTCAAGAAAATATCCGGCAGGGATATTACCCATTTTTTTAAACCTTGCTAATACCTCATCGTCCCTTTTATCTTTTATTAATTTTTCAGATAAGCGGGATATTTGCACGCACTTTATTATTTTTTTGCATTCTCCTAAACTCTCGCATTTTACATTTTTAAAAATGCTTCCCGCATTAGGATATCCTAAAGGATGCCTTGATGCTCTTGAATTTATGTTATTTTTTATTTTATCTTCAATTATTTTCTTGTCTTCTTTCTTAAATTCTAATTCCGCGGATATTATTATATAATTCTTTTTCTTTTGAAATACGCTTTCCCTATAATTAAATCCGCATTTTTTTTTTGCTTAATGAAATTAATTTAATATTTTTAAAATTTTTTGAAATATCAAGAACATCCGCACTCTTAATTAAATCGCCCATGCATTCGCCAAATGCCTCCGCGTTTCCTCTAATTGCGCCGCCCAAAGTTCCGGGGATGCCAGCCGCCCATTCCAACCCCGTCAAAGAGTGATATTTTAAAAACTCCAATAACTTGCTTAATTGACACCCCGCCCCCGCCGATAATACGGCGCTTTTTTCCTTATTCTCTTTTATTAATATATCGCTGCCGAAATTCATCTTAATAACCAAGCCGTTAAATTCCCCGCCGCTAAATAATACATTGCTCCCGCCGCCTAAAATAAAAATTTTCTCATTATTTCCCAATGCCCATTTTATCGCATCTATCGCCTCGTCCATACTTATAGCAATAAAAAAATATTTGGCGCGCCCGCCGATTTTAAAAGTTGTATAATTTGCAAGACAGATGCCCGTTTGTATTTTTTTAATGCTAAACATATATGTTGCGCCGTTAAAAATTATTCGTTATGATAAAATACAATATTGCCATGGCAAAAATATTCATTAAACTTTCATAAAATATTCCGTATGTCCCCCAAAATGATAAATATCTGTCTATGCTGAAAATAGCAGTTAAAAAATTCGCCCCTAAAAATATGCATATCGGGATATCCAACGGGGTTCTTTTCCATGTAACTTTTTTTTCCAATAATACCATTTTTGACATCCAAATAATCAAAGACGCGGCGACTGCCGCCCATATCAAATATTGCTTATTATAATCAAAAAAATCCACGGTATCAGTCAAAAAAAATAAAGGCGTCAGAAAAACTAAAAGATACACTATTAAATGTATCGTCTTATCGCATAATACGATTAATTTATTATTAACTTTATTTTCACGGGGGCGTTCAAATTCAAAATCCATAGCTAAATTAAAAAATTATTATAATCCATTCAATGTATCTAAGAAATCTTTCTTTAATGTTTCGTCATCAATTGATTCTAATATTTTAGCGTCAATTCCTTTGCTTTTTAAAATTTCTCTTATTTCTGCCGGACTTAAATTCATAAGCTGTTCTTTATCAATATTGATATTGCCTTCCGGTGTTGCCTGCCCGCCGGCGGCATTCGCGTATTCACTTAAAAGCTCCTCGTCGCTTAACATATTTAAAGCATCCGACGGCATGCCTTGTTCTAAAAGATATTGCCTTAAAACTTGCGGATCAACCGCATATCCTTGCCCGCTATTCATTAAATCGCCGTATATATCTTCTAATTGCGCACTGCTCGTCGCCACCTCATCGGATAAATAAATTCCGCAATCCTTGCCCTCGGGGCAATTTGGATTTTTATTTTCTTCAATTTCTATTTTATCCGCAAGCCCGTCTGAATCGCTGTCCTCAAGATATGGACTCGTATAGTAAACATAAAGCTCATCATAGTCGGATAATCCGTCTTTATCCGTATCTTTTTTCTGTAAAATAAAAATGTCATCCTGCTTCTGCGCAAGTTCTTTATCCCCCTCATTGCTTAAATCTATAAAAAAAGGCGATCTTAAATTATATCTTAGCTGGTAAAACGCTAAAAATAGCGCAATAATTCCAAAAGATAAAAACCCAAAAAAAATTATTTTTTGCTGTTTTATATTTCCGCTATTTTTCTCTTGCGCCACATCATCTAAATCCTCATCATTATTATGTTCAAAACTATTATATTGTTCGTAATTATCAGACATAAATAAATAAACACATATCAAATCATTTCCCAGACTTTTCTATTTTCCCAGCCAGTTTTATCCAATCATCAACCGCTAACTCCTGCGGGCGCGCCTTCGCGCTTATTCCTAATTCAGCTAATATTTTTTCAATTTCTAAAATTTTAATATCTTTACTCATACCGCTAAACCCGTTAAATAAATTATTTTTAAGCATTTTTCTTTTTGCAGAAAACCCAATCTTTAATATTTGAAAAAAAATCTTTTCTTCATCACTCGGCGCTTTCATCAAAAAATCTTTTTTCATTGCTATTTTTATAATCGCACTATCAACTTCAGGAACAGGGTAAAAACAATCACGGCCGACATTAGTTATTATTTCCGGTTTTGCGTAATATTGGACAGAAACGCCCAATATGCTTAAATTTCCGGGTTTTGCGCAAATTCTGAGCGCAACCTCTTTTTGCAGCATTAATATCATCTCGCATGGCCGATAAACGATGGATAAAAATTTTTTTAAAAAAGCGCCGGTTATATTATATGGCAAATTCGCTATTATTTTATAATTTTTCTCATAATTATGCAAATTACCGGCTAACTCCGCTATTTGTTCATCCCTTAATTTTAGAATATCCGCATTAATAAATTTAATATTTCCCGCCCCGCGCAATAACTCCTGCGCCGCGTTTATTAAATTATTATCCAACTCAATGCTTATAACCTTTCCCGCCCTATCCGCAATCTTCTTTGTTAAAACTCCAAACCCTGGACCGACTTCTATAACTATATCTGTTTTTTTTAAATTCCCCGCCTGTACCGCGTAATCTGATATCTCGTCGCAAAGTAAAAAATTCTGCCCTTTTGACTTGCTGGGGAATACATTATATTTTTTGCACAATTTTTTTATTTCATCAATGGTCATATTATAAATTTTCAGTAATATCCTTTCATTTTAAAAATTAAAAATTATAAAATTATTTCTTATCTATGATACTCCCTTGATGAAACCGATGTTTGCAAAGTTATTGTTATCGGCTCAATCCCGGATGCTTGCGTTACGGAAAAAACGATAGTAACTATCGGCTGATGATTTTCTACTGCACATAAATTTGTAACTAAATCACATTGTTTTTTTCCGGCGGCGCAATCCTCGTCTCTTTCGCAGGTTTTATTAAAATACGGATCGGCCGCGGGAAATATGAAAAATTTTAAGTCGTCAATTTTTATACCTTTAGGGGTAATGGCCGCTTCCTCATCGGCGGCTATTATGCTATCCCCGTTCATATCAAAACCTGATATGAGGCAAGGGCTGCTCTCATCGTTAACGCATCCGCCGTCTTGATCCGCAGCCTTTTTAAAAACTATTTTTCTTCCGGCAGCATCCGTTATAAATAATTTATCGGCCGGGTTATTAACAGCATCCTCGTAACTTTCATAATCAATGCTTCCAAGCCGCACAGCTCTCGCGATTACTTCCGCAGTATAACTCGCATCGCTTTGCAACCTTTGGTATTCTAAAATTTTCCGTTGAGATTTATTTGAGATTATAAAAATTTCAGTGATAATTAAAGCCGAAGTTGTAAAAACGCCAAGAACGACAATAAGTTCCATTAAAGTAAATCCATTTTCATTATTTTTAAGTTTTTTAAAAATATTGACCATAAAAAAGCAAATTATTCATTTAAATTCTATCTCCAATTATAGACGCTGTCCTCAACGATTAAATTATGATCGCGCTCATGCTCCGTCCATCTAACTTCAACGGCTATTCTTACTCCTATTTTTTCCCCTGTCGAACAAGAGGCGCTATCTTCAATAATTTCTGCGGAACCATCATAGCATATTGATTTTAAAACAACTAATCTTCTAAAAGACGTTTTAATCGTATCTGCCGGTTTAATTGCGGCTTGCACAAAAAAATTCTTATAACTTCCCGAAGTATACTGATAAATATTTGTCATATCGGAAGAAAAATTATCAGCCGTAAAATTTATACTCCAATATCCTGTTATAAAATCTAAAATAGGAATGCCCTCATAATCTGAGGCATCGTATAATCCGTCGTCCCATAAATTTCCCGCGAGCCAATTATCATCGCGAATATTATGAACCGCTTCCGCCGCCTCTCTGGCTAAATTAGCCGCAATTACTCTCGTTCTTGCCTCATAATGGCTTGCGATGCTTGAATGGACTAAAGCCAGTGTCCCGACTAAACCAATAATAATAATAGCGATAGCCGCGATCGCCTCTAAAAGACCCTGCCCTTTGTTATTTTTTATCACCATAAATATTTTATTCCTTATTCACTCTTCCAGATATTTGGTTTAATGTTATGTTAACACTGTCTCCGGTAATGTTTTGAGTTAGGATAATGGAATAAATTCCGCTGTTTTTTAAATTACAATCGCATAAGGCGCATAAATCCGCGTTAGCGCATATTTGCGCTTTCGGCGGTTTAAACAGTAAATTATTCAGATCGTTTCCTTCATCGGAAGAAACGGCAAAAGAGATATCCGAAAAATTAAAAACGTTGAGTTCTTCGCCTGCATCATAAACCATATTAGAATTATCATCGGCGAAGATTAAATACCTGCTGTTTTCAAAATAAATTCCATAACCGTTATACGGCATTTCATGGTCTGCGAATTTACTGCCGTTTAAAACCATATTTTGCACGCTTCTTATGTTGCTTACTAAAACATCCGCCGATAAATTCAATCTGCTTTTTTTTTCACCATCGCGAAAATTAACGATCAAAACGCTGCTGATTATTACTATAATAGATATCGAAACCAGCATTTCAATTATAGAAAAACCCTGTTTTTTTGATGACGGCATAACTGATTTAAATTCTTATCAAATTAACATACCACCCTATAATTTCCTGCCCCCAAAGCATCGCTATATACGCGCCGACTGCGAGAAATGTTCCGAACGGCATACGGCTTTGCATTTTTTTCTTGCCCATAATAATCAAAAAAATACCGACTAACGCTCCTAAAATATAAGAAATAAATAACGCCGCCGCTCCATTTTTTAAACCCAGCATCATTCCCATTAAAAATCCCATTCTTATATCTCCTCCTCCGATCCATTTACCTTTAGAAATTAAAAATTGCAAAAGGAAAAAACCGCCTATCGCAAATGCCGCGATTAATAAATCCATAACTGATTTTCCCAAATATAAATTTAAACAAAAAACAGTAATAATCGCGGGGACAGATACTCTGTCTAAAATCATATACCATCTAAAGTCATAAACAAAAATAATTATAAGTATTGCCGTGAAAATAAAATACGAAAATAATAACAAATAATTGGAAATTGGAAATTGGAAAACTTGTCCTGAGCTTGCCGAAGGATTGGAAATTGCATACCAGTGTTTAAATGCAAGGATAAATAAAATAGCAGTTGCTAACTCAACTAATGGATATTGAATAGATATTCTATTATGGCAATATCTGCATTTTCCTTTTAATAAAATAAAGCTTATTAACGGAATATTGTCATACCAAAATAATTTATGTTTGCATTTCGGGCAATATGATCTTCCTTTTATAAAATTTTTATTTTCCGCCAATCGTAAAATAATAACATTTAAAAAACTTCCAATGCAAAGTCCGATAATAAAAATTAATAAATAC
>JAZDMY010000104.1:0-2659 GCA_043800435.1 bacterium | reverse complement strand
ATATTTCATTACAAGTTAAATATTTTTCATCATCGCATTTATATAATTTTAAATTATTCTTATTCGCTGTCGAAAAATCAATCTCGTTGCTGAATCTTGCCGCAACGGCAGAGTTAAGACATGCGCTATCGCATCCAGCCGAAGGCCATATTTCTGATACTTTAAAATCCTCAAAATCTATCGTTAATTCGCCTGAGGAATGCTCAGATTGGCTGCCTTTTTTTACTTCCCCAGTGATATTTATTTTTTCTCCGTTAGTTTCTTCTCTTGGCAGAACGCATGCCCAGTTTGTCTTATTTTTATCGCAATCTCCGCAACAATCCCGTACGCCGCTTATCGCCGCTTTTGCAGGATCGGATGATGACCACGCCCATGCTTTATTCTTGCCGCTAAGTATTACGCACTTATTATCTTTTGCCGTGAATAAACCTTCATATTTAATTTTACTCTTCTTTTCAGCATAATACTTATCGGGAATAACTAAAGGGCATCCGATTTCGCATGGCGCAGGGTTATCTCTTGTTTTAAATTTCCATATATAATCGCCGCCCGGCTCGCCGTTTTTATCTCCATCTAAAAATTTTCCATCTATGGATTTTATCCCGTTCCCTTTTAATAAAACCTCGTACCATGATGAATTTTCCAATTCCGCGGGAATAAACGAAAATCCTGTGCAAGACGCAGGATTAGAACCCGCAATTGTTTCATAATTAAATGAACCGATAACGTCTTGGACAGAAACGCATCCTTCAGAATCGCATTTTTTTATTTCTATATTTAACGCCGTCAAAACGGTTTGCAAAACAGGAACAGAAAACTCCGCTCTTATTATGGAATCAACGCAGGCATTTTCTCCATTAGGCCATTTATTCCATGGCGAAGGACTCGGACCGACTGAACCCGAAACGCAATTAATGCCTCTATAACATTGCTCCTTAACCTGCAGCAATTTTCCTAAAGGGCATATATTTGCGCATAATTCTCCCGCCCAGCAGCAGTATCCATTATTTTCACAATCTTTTTGGGACTTCACATCGCCGCATTTGGGAATAATTTCGGGCGGCTTAGTAGTAAATGTCCATATATAATCAGCCGGACTCTTCGGCGATGAACCGCACTCGGAGGCAGACGTTACGCAAGAACCCTCAAAATATGTATTTACACCGCAGCAAATTTTACTCTCAGGACATTTATTATTATCCGCCTCGCCACTCGCGCTCATACAGCTTCCTGCCTCAAAACTTATGCCGTTGCTCTCCATTCCTTTAGCACTTAGTATTTTCACCTCGCCGCTTCTCGGTAAATCAGGGACATTTGCCGTTACTTTATCCGCTGCTCCGCTTGCGCCATTTTTCCATTCACTTGGCGCAACATTTTTAACCCCATCTTTATCGTTAAATAAAACGCTCCCCTTTTTGGAATTCAATTCTAAAACCCCAAAATTTTCTCCATAAAAAGTAACCGGCGTTTTTGCGGGTCCTTTAACCGGATTAATTTTGCAAAGACCAGGAACGACAGAAGTAATACATATTCCTTTATTTACAGCAACGCAGCTATCCGTTTGATTTATTATTGAACACGAAACGGGATTCTCCTTATCTTTACTGCAATAATCCCCCGCATAAAATTTATCCGCGCTCTCTAATTCCTGAGTATCATCAATTTTAACCTTAAGAATATACTCTCCTGAACTTATGCCCTTTGGAACTTTTACTATAATTTTATCGTCTTTCCATACGGATAATAAACATTCCTGCGGGAAAGAAAAATCCCCCGTTGCCGTTCCGAATTTTACTTCCCGACGCGACGGACCGAATCCTTTTCCATAAATAGTAATGTAGTCGCCCGAATGGCCGGCGGCAGGGCTAAAATAAGAAATTTTTGGAGTTAAAGGCGATTCAATAATCGTAAAATTAACAGGATTGCTCGGATTTCCTTTACTCTCATCTTTAACAAAAATTGTAGTTAAATTAGGCAATAAATTAGGAATGCCGACTCCTTGTATTGATAATCCGTTATTTGTAAACTGACTATTTATAGGATTTATGCCGTTTGATTCATTTCCAAAAATTATTTCATTAACTTTATTAATATTTCCTAAATTTACTCCGGCTAATGTAATTTGATCTTGAAATTTGCCTTCCTCTTTTCGCACGGCGCCCTCTATCTTGTAAGCTGCGCATAAACCCGGACGCGTTATATTATTTACCTTAAATTCCTTTTTATCGCTTAGCCCCGTTTTTACGGAAACTACTTTTATATCATAATCGCCTAAAGCTATTCCAGATGGAATTTCCGCCATAATTTTATTATCTGTCCAATCGCTATATGCGCATTCCTTATTAACATCTCCGGCTAAACGAGCGGCGATTTCTTTTGTGTCAGTTTTATTTACGAAAATAACATTTCCTTTTTCATTTCCGAAATTTACTCCTCCAATAGTAATTAAATTTCCTCCCGCGCCGTTATCAGGCGAAATCCAGCTAATAGCAGGTTTGGCTATGCACAGACAAGATGGCTTATCGCACTTAGAAAAAGAATTACATTTTCCTTCTGCGCAATTTTCTGCTGTTCCATCGGCGCATGCTTCTCCAACGCCGGGTAATTTTTTGCAAGTGCAGGAGGTTGCATCGCAGGTTAATCCTTCCGCGCAATTGCC
>JAZDMY010000103.1:0-2136 GCA_043800435.1 bacterium | reverse complement strand
ATATATTTCATCGGACAAAAAGGAATACCGGCTAAATTCGGCGGCATAGAGCGGCATGTTGAAGAGCTTTCGGTGCGGCTTTCCGATATGGGGCATGAAGTTTTTGTTTATACCCGTCCTAATTATACCCCTTCGGATTTAAAAAAATACAGAGGTGTTAATTTAATTTGCCTTTCAGGGTTTAGCACAAAAAATTTTGATACTATAACCCATACTTTTAGAGCATGCATAGATGTTATCAGAAAACGGGATGCCGATATTATACATTTTCATTCAATAGGTCCGGCATCTTTAATTTGGATTGTAAAATTATTTAAACCGAATACCGCTGTTTTAGCAACTTTTCATAGCAGATGCTATCTTCATAAAAAATGGGGATTTTTCGCGAAAGCATATTTAAAGTTTGGCGAGTTTATGGCTTGCAAAGCGCCTGAGAGGACGATTACTGTTTCCCGCTCACTCGCAAAATACGCAGGAGAAAAATATCGCGTTAATACGGAATACATACCGAACGGAGTGCCCCTATTTAAAAAAAGAGAGCCGGACGAAATAAGGAAATGGGGGTTAGAAACTGATAATTATATTTTAGCTGTTTCTCGGTTAATCGGACATAAGGGTTTGCATTTCTTGATAGAGGCGTATAAAAATATTGTAACGGATAAAAAATTAGTCATAGTCGGCGACGGCGTGCATTCTGAAAAATATGTGGCAAGATTGCATAATTTATCTGAAGGAAATTCAAATATTATTTTTACGGGAGGGCAAACAGGAAAAATTCTTGAAGAATTATATTCAAATGCTTATCTTTTTGTCCAGCCTTCAGAGTCAGAAGGATTATCAATCGCTTTGCTTGAAGCGATGGCTTATGAAAATCCTGCGTTGGCAAGCGATATTGAAGAAAATAAGGAGGCGGCGGGAGATGATGGATTATATTTTCGCAGCAAAGATGTTTCGGACCTGCAAAAAAAACTTGAGTGGGCGCTTGAAAATTCTTTATCGCTTAAAAATGGCGGAATTTTAAATAGGAAAAGAGCTGAGAAATTTTATAACTGGGACGAAATTGCGAAAAATACAGCGGATGTTTATAAAGAAGTTATTTTATCAAGACAGGTTGGAGAATTAGGAGTGAAGAAAATAAGAAATTAATCCCACAAATCAACAAATCTCCTCACAAATATACAAATTATATGCAAGTTTATTTATTGCTTATTTGTGAATTTGTGAAAGGATTTGTAGATTTGTGGATATATTATGTTTGACATCCAAAAACCAAAAAATCAAAGAATAGAAAAAATCAAAGGATATTTAAAAAGTTGTTTTGAGAAATGCAAAAAAAGGCATGACGGGAGGATTGTCCATAAAATAGTGCAGTATCTGCTGTATGTTTTTTCAGCGGGGTTTTTAATAATTTGCATAAGTTTTGCCGCGTTTCCTTCGTGCTTAAAATATGTTTATGAGCAACTGGCGGAGGGAAGAGAAGCGATGGCAAATACATTAGATATCGTAAATAAAGAAAATTTTCGCGACGGATTTGCGTGGGCGGATTTAGCAAACCATAATTTCCATTCCGCGCTTGATAAATTCAAAACGTTAGGGGATAATTTTTTTGTTTCAAATATAGAAACTCTTAACAGCGAATTTACGGATATTAAAAGTTTATTGAGTTCAACGGCTACATTATCGGATGCTGTGAAAGGCGCAGCCGCTTTGGGAGACGAGATGGAAGAGTCATTAGATGGGAAAAAGAAACTAAGTTTTTCAAAATTTACGATGGAGGAAAAAAAAGGAATTTTAGAAATTTTAGATAACTCAAATAGCGAACTGGAACAAATAAAATTAAATATGGATTATTCGGCTGATCATTTACAGGAAATAAAATATGCGGCCGTGTTAAGTTTATTTAAGGATAACGTGGATGATTTTAAAACAAAGGTGGAAGATGAAAGAGATGTATTTACAAAAGCGCTGCCGATGCTAAAAGCGATGCCCGGGGTATTCGGATACCCTGAGCAGGTAAGATATCTTGCGGTTATAAGAGAAAATCCGCTTATAGAATATGAAGAAGTAAATAATTTTTTCGTGATTGACATATCGTATGGAGAATTATTGCATTGCGCGAATTATGATATTTATAGT
>JAZDMY010000099.1:0-2806 GCA_043800435.1 bacterium | reverse complement strand
GATATCGCGAAATTTAAAGAAATTTCAGAAATAAGAAATAAATATTTAGCGAATGCAAAGCCAGTGAGTACATTAGTGGAAATAAGCAATACTGTAAAAGAAGGGTGTGATATTGAAATTGAGGTGATTGCCATTAAAACGAAAAAAGCAATTTTATTATGAAAATTAAAAAAAATAATATATGTTGATACCTCTGCAACTATCAATTCTGCAACAACAATTTTTAAACAACCCGCTAAGCGCTTATTTATGGGCGGTAATAGTTTTTATCGCCGTTTTGGCGGCATTAAAAATTATAGAGAGCATTTTACTGCATTCGTTGCGTAAAATTTTAAAAAAAACTAAAAATGATTTTGATGACTTTTTAGTTAGGGTTATAAAAAAAATTAATGTTTTATTTTACATCATCACAGCGTTATATTTTGCGATAAAGCCATTAAGAATGCCTGAATATGTTTCAAAAGGAATGAAATACGCGTTAGTAATTATTATCGCTTATGAAATTATTAAAGCTGTTCAGGCAATAGTTGATTATGTCGTGAAAAAAATTATCTCGAAAAAAACGGCGGGCGCGGACAGCGAGCATATTGTAAAAGTCTCGGGACTTATTTTTAAAATTTTACTTTGGGCGATAGCCATTATCATTGTCCTTTCTAATCTTGGATTTAATGTGTCTTCACTAGTCGCCGGACTTGGTATCGGCGGCATCGCGATCGCATTGGCCGCGCAAAATATTTTACAGGATTTATTCAGCGCGTTTTCCATTTATATAGATCGCCCATTCGCGGCCGGAGATTTTATCGTAAGCGGCGATTATATGGGCGTGGTAAAAAAGGTGGGCATAAAATCCACGCGAATTACGGCTTTAAGAGGCGAAGAGATTATTATTTCAAATAAAGACTTGACCGGCGCGCCTTTGCAGAATTTTAAAAAAATGCAAAAAAGGCGGATTGAATTTATGCTGGGCGTTACCTACGAAACTGCGCCGGAAAAATTGCGGAATATCCCAAAAATTATAGAAGATATAATTAAAAATACCGTTCATACCGAATTTGATCGAGCGCATTTTAAAATTTATGGAGATTTTAGCTTAAATTATGAAATAGTTTATTATGTATTAAATAATGATTATAATAAATACATGGATATCCAGCAGGAGATAAATTTAGCGATTTTTGATGCCTTTGCCAAGGAGGGAATTGAATTTGCGTATCCAACACAGATGGTTTATATAAAGAAATAAATTTTATGTTATATATTGTCGCAACTCCAATTGGAAATCTTGAAGACATAACCCTTCGCGCTTTACGGACGCTGCGCGGGGTTGATTTTATAATATGCGAGGATACGCGCGTTACGACAAAATTATTAGCGCATTACGAAATTAAAAAGCCGTTAATAAGTTATCATCACCATTCTAAATTGGATAAAATAAATTATATAATAGAACGGTTGGAGAAAGGTGAAAACGCGGCGTTAGTTTCCGATGCCGGAACGCCTGGAATTAATGATCCGGGGGGGATTTTGATTAGTAAGATATTGGAAAAAAATTACGAAAATAAAAATTGCGCCCATGATATAGAGACGCAAGATATCGCGTCTCTGAGGGGAAACACACCCCTAACCCCTCTCAAGAGGGGAACTGTAAGAATTATCCCCATTCCCGGGCCTTGCGCCGCGACGGCCTTGGCTAGTGTTTCCGGAATTCCGATGGATAGATTTTTGTTTATGGGGTTTCCCCCTCACAAGAAAGGACGGCAGACATTTTTTAAAAGTATTTTGGAAAGGGAAGAGCCGGTTATTTTTTATGAATCATGCCACCGGATACTAAAGGCGCTTTCGGAACTCAATGAATTGTCAGTGAACAAAAATAGTGTTCAAGGAAAAAATCCCCCTGTATCCCCCTTTTCTAAAGGGGGAGGGCTGCAGATTATTGTCGGCCGCGAACTAACAAAAATGTTTGAAACAATTTATCGCGGCGATGTTGAAAATGTTATTAACCAGCTGGAAAGTAATAAAAATAATCTAAAGGGAGAATTTGCGGTAATTGTCAATAAAACAACAAAGCAGGAAATCATAAAAATAAATGAAAATATTGTAAAATTAGGAAGTGCTGCTTGATTTTCCTTTAAAAGGTGTTAAAATAGAAAAATAAGTAATTTGATACTGTAAAAAATATGATAAACAACGATTTGTTTTGTTGTTTTCTTGTTTTTTTGCTTTGTTGACGATATGTTAGACATAAAATTTATCCGTGAAAATAAAGAATTGGTAAAGGAGGCGATTAAAAATAAAAATATAAATCTCAATCTCGATGAATTGCTTGAGGCTGATGATGAGCGGCGAAAATTACAGCAGGAGATTGACGGGTTGCGCGCGAGACGGAATGAAATCGCGGATACAATAATGCGCGCGCAAGGTAAACCTGATGTTGAATTAATTAAAAAAGGTAAGGAGTTAAAAGAAAAAACCGCTTTAGCGGAAAAAGAAATTAAAGAAGTTGATGAGAAATTTTTTAATTTAATGATTAAAGCCCCGACAATTCCTTCCCATGATACTCCTATTGGAAAAAATGATACGGAAAATGTGGAAGTTTATAAATGGGGTGAGCCGACAAAATTTGACTTCGAACCCAGAAGTTATTTAGAAATAGCTGAAAATTTAGGACTTCTTGATTTAGAGAAAGGGGCGAAGGTGGGAGGATATAGGAGTTATTATGTTAAAAATGACGGAGTGATGTTGCAAATAGGATTTTTAATGTATGCTTTGGAAAAATGCATTAAAAAAGGATTTATTCCGGAGCAAA
>JAZDMY010000095.1:0-11976 GCA_043800435.1 bacterium | reverse complement strand
AGCAATAAAAATATTTTCACAGACCCATTTTCTTTTTCTGATTTTAAATCATAAAAAAGAGTATTGCTGATCTTTATTTTAAATTCAGCGTTTTTCTTTTTTGTCCAAGCAGGCGCGGGAATAAAGTCACTAAAATAATGGCTTGCTCCGTCAGCGGGATCGTCTAAATTTCCCTGCATAATTTTTCCTGCTATTTCATAGCATTCATACCATTCATCAATTTGAGTCTTATCTATAAAAGGATTTTTAACAAATTTATAATTTTTATCACTCTCCCTAAATGTGCTGAATTGCTTTGGCTGAAGGATGACATCGTGATAATTATCCGCCCATCGTGAATCACTTATTCTGTTTTTTACCACCCAGCCTATGGCAATTCTTCCCTGTTCAGGCAAACTTCTCGCTTCCCCAAAAATTGCCCGCGCTAAAATCATCTGCTCTGTATCGTCATTAAAATCTCCTGTCCATTCAGGAGCATCCGCAGTCGGAATTCTTTTTTGCGGTTTTTCCTGCTCTTCTCTTTGATTTAATACAATTTCCACTTTCGCAAGTGTTGGCATTCTATCCGCCCAAATTTCAATATAGTGCAAGCCTTTTGGCAACTTCAGTTCTTTTTTAAATTCCTTCCATCCTCCTTTTTCAATATCAGCCGCCTTTACTGCATTGTCTAAACTTCCGCACCAATACCAATTTTTAAAATATTCGGAATTTGGATTAGATTGGATTTCTCCATCAATTATAAGTTTGATATCGTCGCTGTCTTTTTCGCGCTTGTCATCCTTTGCTGTAATAGAAATTTCTTTTAGCGGCAATTCAGCGAACACTAAATTTATCCACTGGCGGTTATTCCCGTCTTGCGCAGGATTATTTTTGTCCGGAATATATTTAACAATATTAGCATCTGGAATTTTTTCAATTTTTATGCTTTCTAAATAAGGATACTGATCAGCAATAAACTCAATTTTATGTTTTTCTGAACTAAGTTGAATGATGAAAATATTCGTCTTTTTAAGTCCTTTTAGATTATTTCCATTCCACGCCGCCTCCCCATCAAACACTCCTTTCTTGCCATTTAACTTAGGAAATTCCACATCATCTATTTTTACAGCCAAATCGTCATCATTAAAAAACGCCCTTAAACTTTTCAAATTTTGCCACCAGCTTTTCGCGCTGGCAATAATTTCTATCAGATATAACCCATCTTCCGCGATTTTAAAATCATGAACAAAGTTTTCAGTGATTTCTTTTGTGAATTGTATTGAATTTTCTGGCATATTTTTATTATTATATTTGCGTGATTCATGCCATAATTCAAATCATTGCAGATAATTCATCGGATTCACTGGTATGCCCTTCAATCGCACCTCAAAATGAAGATGAGGTCCGGTAGAAATCTGCCCGGCTCCGGGCGTTCCTGGCATGCCGCCGGACAATCCTATCGTTTCTCCTCGTGAAATATATTGATCTTCTTTTACATCTATCCGCGATAAGTGCATATACACGGTCATTAAATCGTCATTATGCATAATATAAACAATATTTCCCGCCAATTTTCCTTCCCTTACAATTTTTATAACTATGCCGTCCGCGGCGGATTTTACAGGCAGTCCATTCGTCGGGACACCGCCCTTCAAAGTCCTTAAATCAATTCCTGAATGTTCGCCGATCCATTTTTTGAATGGATAATCAGGATCATGGAAAGATGTTGTTATGCCTTGATTTGGAATCGGCCATGAAAGTTTTGACGGATTATCTATCGGTTTACCTTGATTTTTTCTTTTTTCTCTTTCTTGCTCAAGTTTTTGTTTAACATCCGCTTCTAATTTTTTAATTTGAGCAAAGGTTTGATTCTGTTCTTGCTGAATTTGCGCTACCAATCTTCTAAATTCCGCGCTTGTTTCTATTGTTTGCGCTAAAATAACTTCCTTGCTGTATTGCTGTCCATTTAACTTTTCTTTTTCATCATTTAAAGATTGTTTCTTATTTTTCAATTCGCTATTTTTATTTTCTAAATCTAATTTATTATCATTTAAATTTTTCTTTAGAATAATCAAATCGTCATAGATCCTTTTTAATTCTTCCTCTAAATTTTTTAAAGACTGAGCTGAATCAAAAAAATTAGAAAACTTATCATTGGCAAGAAATAATTCCAAATAATTTTTATCGTCATTCCTGTTTATAATTCTAATATTCTCCGCGATTCTTTCCTTTTGTAAAACTATTTTTTCCTCCGCATCCTTTATTTCTCTGTTTGTTTTTTCTATTTCTAAAGCTAACTCCTGAATTTGCGCTTCCAATTTTTTAATATCAAGCTCTTTTTTTGCTATTTGGTTTTCTAATATGGAAATTTGGCTTTCTAAAGTATTTGCCTGCTCCTCTTTTACTTTTATTAAATCTTTATAATGGTCAATTTGCCCATTTAATCCCTCAATTTCCTGCTGTTTGTTAGTTATTAAATTCTGCAAATCTTTTATATCCTCCGTTTTTAACTCTTCGGCTATATCCTCTGTATCCTCCCGTTCATTTAGCGGCTGATTTAGAATTACTTCGCTTGCTTTAACTAAAAAACATCCTCCGTTTATATTAAATACTAAAATAAGGATTATCAAATATGAGATAATTTTTTTTATAAATTTATGCATACTTAAAGTATATCATAATGCCGATAAATCTACAATAATATTTTAAAAAAACCTTAACCTTCCACAAGCGGCGGCATAAGTCACTTCGGGAGAATAACCGCGACAATATGCGCGCTATCTAAGGGAAATAGCGGCTGGATATTCGCGCTTTGGAATAAGCTTCCTTCATTTTTTTTGACCTCGTTTATTTGCCCGATAATTAATCCGTAAGGTATGCCGGACTCAAGGCCTGAGGTTATAATTATATCTTTCTCTGCAATGTTAATATTTTGAGGAATTAAATTCATTGTCATAGATAATCCATATTCCCCTTCTACCACTCCGTTTGTTTCATTATGGTTTAATATCGCCCCGGCAATCCTGCTTTGATTATCATTAAGCAATAATACATGGCTATTAATATCATTGCATTTAATAATTTTTCCAATAACGAGCCCTTCATGATTAACAACTGCCGTTCCAATTTTTATTCCGTTATTTAAACCTTTATCTAAAAGTAAAATATTAGTATCGCCGCCGCTTTTCCCGATAACAGCAGCCGGAATATAATTATAATTTCCTTCATCGGTAAATTTGAGTAAATCTTTTAATTGTTTATTTTCATTTTTCAATAAATCAATATTTATATTTTGTATTTTTAAATTTTTAATTTCCTCCTTTATCTTAAAATTTTCATCCGCAAGCTTTTCTTTATTCTTAAATCCGCTAAACGAAGAATTAAAAACATCTTTAACTTTTAGACCTGTGGTATAAAACCCTTTTTGGGCAGGCAAAAATACCCTGCGCAACCCGTTCGCAAGCAAATTAAATAAATTTAAAAAATAAAAAATAAAAAATAAAATAATACACGCTATTATAATTATTTCTTTGTTTTTCTTTATTGGTTTCATTATATCCGCGTGTAATCCGCGTAAATATCCGCGTGTAATCCGCGAGGCGATAATTCTTCGCCAATCAATATGGATTTATCACGGGCTAATGCAGAACCACGTCAAACTTTCCCCGAATCGTTTGTTGAAGGCACTAAAACATCTCTTAATTGGTTCAGATCATCCAAAACCACGCCTGTGCCTCTGACAACGCAAGTTAGGGGATCTGCGGCAACTCTTACCGGAATTTGGGTCGCTTTCATAATTGCTTTATCTAAGTTTTTTAACAAGGCGCCTCCTCCCGTTAAAATCATTCCTCTTTCGTAAATATCAGCTACAAGTTCCGGCGGCGTATTTTCCAATGTCGCCTTAATATTTTCCACAATAATTTTAATTGAACGGATAATCGCCTCCCGTACATGCCCGTCGCTTATAATAATCTCGCGAGGCAACCCAGAAATAATATCACGCCCGCGCATTTTAGTTTCCAGTTTATCTTTTAATTCGGAAGCGGAACCGATTTTCATTTTTATATCCTCGGCTATTTTCTCGCCAAGCAATAAATTAAACTGCTCTCTTGCGTATTGGACTATATTTTGATTTAACGCATCACCGGCGATTTTTAATGATTTATATGTCACAACTCCTCCTAAAGAGATAACTGCTATTTCCGTCGTCCCTCCGCCCATATCTACGACCATATTTCCGGACGAATCCTGGACTGGCAGCCGCGCGCCGATTGCCGCCGCCATTGGTTCTTCTATGAGGTATACCTCTCGTGCGCCAGCTGAAAGCGCGGCATCCTCAACCGCTTTTTTTTCTACTTCTGTTATATCCAAAGGAATTCCGATTATAACTCTCGGCCTCGGAATTAAAGTAAATGACTCTTTATGAACCCGATCAATGAAATACTTTAACATTTTTTCGGTAACCTCAAAATCTGAGATTACTCCGTTTACCAAAGGACGAGTCGCCACAATATGCGCAGGGGTTTTCCCTACCATTTTTTTCGCTTCCTCGCCCACGGCTAAAATCTGGTTTGTCCTTATATTAACAGCCACGACCGACGGTTCATTTATAATAATGCCCCTGTCCTTTACATGGACTAAGGTATTTGCAGTTCCTAAATCAATTCCCAAATCTTTAGAAAATTTTCCGAAAAGTTTATTAAACATATAGTCAAAAAATCAAGAAAACAACAAAACAAATTTAGAATATTCCAATCCCCCGCCGCAGTCTCTCACAAAGGACTGCGGCGATTTGGGATACTTAGTTTCTGTTGAAATAGTCACGAAATGTCATTCCGACCGAATGAATCCCGCAATTTCTTGCGGGACGAATGAGTGGAGGAATCTGTTTATTAAGCCAAATTTGGGAATATATACAGATTCCTCCACTTCGCTCGTCCTCGTTCCTCGGACTTCGCTTCGGTCGGAATGACAAAAAAACGACACTATTTCAACAGGAACTACTTAACATCATCTTATTGCGTAAAAGTTTAAAAGTCAAATTATCTTTTGCAGATCTAAGATGAATTTCTCCACCGCTTCTTCTTTTGTCGCCTAAGAAGCGACAAGCCGTATCGCTGAATAATTTTCGTCAATTTTTTCCCACATATAAAATTCGTACTTTTTACTCAGCTTTTCTATAATTGCATTAGGAAAAATTGGAAAAATTTGATTTGAGTAAGAATTCGTTAAAAAGTTATATCCTTGTTTTTTTATCCCGTCGGCTAATTTCATTGCCATACAATTGCCTTGCATAGCAAGAATAAAAAATAAGTCATCCTTAAATAATTCTAAAAATTGCAAGCCCAATATCCTTCCTTTAGAAAGCAACGCTCCTTTCTGTTTTAAATGGAAACGAAAATTTTCTTTTAAATCATCGTTTACAATTACAATTGCCTCTCCTAAAAGCGCTCCGTTTTTTGTTCCGCCGATATAAAAAACATCAGTCAATTTTGCTATATCCGATAAAGCTGCGTCATTCTTAGTTGATGCAAGAGCAGATCCTAATCTTGCGCCATCCATATATAATAATAAATTTAATGATTTGCAACATTCGGATATTTCTTCCAGTTCTCTTTTAGAATATATCGTGCCAACTTCAGTGGAATTTGAAATAAATACAACCCGCGGTTTTACCATATGTTCATCAGTATGATACTCTGAAATATTTTTAATTTTAGCGGGCGTCAATTTTCCGTCTAATGAATCGACTGCATTTATTTTATGCCCTGTGGATTCTACCGCGCCTGCCTCATGGGTATTTATGTGCCCTGAATTCGCCGAGATTATTGATTCATACGATTTCAACAAAGATGATAAAACAATCAAATTTGCCTGAGTTCCGCTTGAAACAAAATGAACATCCGTGTCTTTATTTTGAATTTTATCCCTTATTAATTCCGCCGCTTGCAATGAATATTCATCTTCGCCATATCCCGCTTGCTGGATTAAATTTGACTCCGCCATCGCCTTTAAAATATTCGGATGCGCGCCTTCGCTATAATCGTCTTTAAAACTGTATTTTTTAATTTTTTCCTGCATAATTTTAAATTCCTATTTTCCAGATCCCTTTTTCTAAAAAGGACTCTATCGTTTGCCTGTTTGCCTTATTTAAAAGATTTGAATGAGAAAATTTATTGACTTTGGCATATTCCGCAAGTGTTATAATTTTTTTGCCTTCCAAATACGCCAGCCTTTTATAATAGCTATTTGTAAGCGCTTTGCCAACTATTTCTTCCATAACCGCGGTTTTATCCTTTAAATTAAATTCTTTGAATGCTTCGTAATATTTTGCGCTATCAATAAATTTTATATTTATCGGAACAAACCCTTCGCGTATAAATAAATAATTGTTTATCACCCTGCCAATACGGCCATTCCCGTCAACAAATGGATGGATATACTCAAACACGAGATGCAAGCGCGCAATCCGTCTTATGATATTCTCGCTTCCCGCGCCGGCATTATAATCAACCAGCATTTTTTCAAGCATTCCTTTTACTTCTTTCGGATTTGGCGCGATATGATTTCCAACCCTGACAAATTCATTATCATTTCTAAATCTTCCCGCTATATCATCTCTTATATTGGAAATCAACATTTTATGAAGAAATAAAATAACTTCAAGAGTAAGCTCCTGCTCCTTTGCTTTTTTATCTTTATATAGTACGACACGCGCAAGATTTTTCGCCTCAAAAATTTCCCGCTCGGAAATATATCTGTCCAAATCAATTTGCAAAAGTATCTTTTCCGTTTCTTCAAGAGTAAGTGTGCTATGTTCTATGGCATTTGAATTATATACTTGTTCGGCAACTTCATTTTCCGCGATCATCTTAATAAGCAATTCCTTGCCGACAGCCGCTTTATAATATCTTTCACGAAGAGAACTTATTTTATTGTAGATATTAAGAATCTTTGACATATTTTCATTATTGTATTATTCTTTCACGCTTTTGTCAATATAACCGTGAACATATACTAAATTTTCTTACTTTTTCACGCTTTTGGCTTGATAAATGTGAATATATATAAGATTATATAAGAAAAGTTCAACCCTCAAACTCCCACCCCGGCTGCCATGATTTTGTTTTTCGCCAGTCATCCGCAAATGCCTGCTCCCATGATTTTCCTTTCAACAAAACGTCCAGTGATATCTGCGGCGCTTTATGCGACACAATGGCAATATGTTTGCCATCGTAATTTTTCTTTATTTCAGCGAGAAATTCGCTCATCCTGTTTTTTACATCCTCATAACTCTCCCCTTCCGGAAATCTATTTATAGTATTCTCTTCTTGCATCGGCTCCACAATTTCAGTGGGTCCTCCATTATATTTTCCATAATTGCATTCCCGTAAACGCTTATCTTTAATTATTTCAACAGCATCACCAAAAGTCAATTCTGCCGAATACGCCGCCCTCTTTAAATCCGAGCAAAAAACAACATCAAATTTTTTATCCTTTATTTGATCTCTCAATTCAATTGACTGCCTGATTCCCAATTCTGAAAGTTCGGCATCAGACCAACCTGAGGAAATATGGTTTTCATTATCTATTGTTGTTCCGTGGACGAAATAAGTGATTTTAATCATAAATTTTAATATATTTTAACTATTTTTACATTTTTGTCAAAATGGTATAGAACTATTTATAAATCAGTTTAGCAACCAATAATAAAACAGCTAATAATGTTTCTATTCCATTCATTACAATAATCGGCATCTCGCCAAGCCCAATCCCATAAACAAAAAATAATAATAAACCGATAAGAAATATTGAATTCCAAAGCAAAGAAATATCAGTCGTTGATTTTGTTTTATACGCTTTTATAACCTGTGGGACTAACGAAACCGCAATAATGAATCCAGATAAATATCCTATAAATTGTATAGCATACATACTCATAAAATAAATTTTAATTATATCTCAGTCGAATCTCTCGTGCCACGGATTGAGACAGCCCCTTAGCACTCGCCACAGTCCCTATCGAAGACTGCGGCGGGGAATAAAAACCGTATTGTTCCAGCGTATTTTTTCTGTTTTTTAAAGTAACTCTCTCGGTTGCAATAAAATGCCAATAAAAGATATAAGCGCTAATATTCCCATAATCATAAATAAACTCTTAAACCCAAATTTTGACACAATAATACCACCTGCTAATACTCCCATAACTTCACTAAAACATACCATGAGCTTGCGATCAGTAAATTCTTCAATATGTTTTCCGTCGTCCAAATGTTCAGCAAAAAGAGCGCAAAATGCAGGAGTGCCTAATGCTTCTCCAATACCTAGTATAACTTGCAGTATAATAAGCATAAAAAGCGTAGATATGAAAGGAAATAAAAACCATACAATTGCTCTAATTAAATAACTAGCCATAATAAAATATTCTTTCTCTTTTAAAGAGTCTCCCCATTTTCTAAGTAATAACATACAAATGGTTGTTGAAATCAAAAAAGCGGCCCAAGAAAAACTTACTGACATTATTTTACTATCTATGCCACTAACGAATATAGCATATAGCGGTCCTAAAAGACTTGAAGCAAAAACAAAAATACTATTAAAGATTAGTAAAATTCTTAATGCCTTATTATTATAAATAATCATAAAAAAATAGCCAAATATTTATATTAATTACACTTAATTACTTAATTTCTCCCCCAATTTCCCAAGCTCCACCAACTCCGCCTTCTCCTCTCCCCTCTTTTTAATTTCCACCCCGTTTGGGATAATTTTTAATAAAATATATGAATAAAATCCACATTAAAACTGCAACTAATAAAATAACTAATAATTTTATTTGATAAGAAAATTTTATTGTATTTCCTTCTATAGAATTATTTAGTATATTTTTTTTATTTACTTCTATATCTATATTATCATAATTTGAAGATTCTTTTACTCCCTCATTTAAAAAACTATAATCCCCTTTTTTATAATTCAGGAAAAAATCTTTTGCATCATCTACCCAGTAATGAATTCCTTTTTCGTCTAAAAAAACAAGCATTTTTTCAAAATTATCGTTTATCTGGAAATTATTCCCCATTATTGCTTGAAAATCTGGCTTTTCTAATTTCACCTCTTGCTCTTGCTGATGTTTATAACTATCATATTTTGACATGCATTTTCTAAATAATCCAAAATCAATTTTATCTATTAATTCATTTTTTGCTGAGATGTCATCATTATCATTTAAATTATATAAATCATCCCTAATTGCAATAATTTTATCAAGGGCATAATAGAAATTATAATCTTTGCTATCAGGGAAAAATGACCAATCTTTTGAGTAATATTTTCCTGCCTCTTCATAATATTCTAAATTTTTTTGCGGATATTTTATATTTAAAGCTTTATCAATTTCTTCAAAATATTCCTTTTCAAAATCTTTAAAAGGATGATTATATAATTCTGCTATTTCCATATGCGCTTCATAATTATTGGGTTCATCAGTTATTTTATTTTGCAATTCTAAAAATTTTTGCCAAGCATCCGGATTAAAAATCTGATATAAAATATCGTCATCTTTTGTCGGTTCAAAATCCTTAAATTTATAAATCACTTTATTATCAACGTAGCAATATTTTCCATACGAGCAATCTTTATTTGGCGGCATATCCGTTTGGCCTTTTTCGTAGAAAAATTTCGCTTGATTTTCAATTGAGTATGGGAATTCAAATATAATTTCTCCCTCTCCTATTGAATTTTTCCATAATGCACCCGTATGCAATATATAACCAATATCGTAATATGCGGACCAATATTCAGGAGAAAATACATTTTCATATTTAATTACTAAATTTTTCTTACTTTTAGGATAAAAAATGACATCAAATAATACTTCTTCTTTCTCGCTATCTTTTGTATAATCTATCATTTTTCCATCTACAAAAACTTCTATATTTGACACCCCTTTATCAAACTCAAAATCATAACCATACTCATTCTCATTAAAATAAAAAGGAAAGAAAACTTTTATCTCTTCAATATCATTCCCTGTGTTATTCATTATAAATTCAGCTTTAACATCATATATGGGACTGATATCTTCTTCTTCCACACGTAAATTTGAAAAAGTTACCTTTTCATAACTCATTTCAACTTCAGTATTTTCTATCCCATAAATTGCTCCCCCTTTATTTAATGTCATCGGCGCCGCATCCGCAAGCACACAAACTGGAATAATAAATAAAATAAATGTTAAAATAGTTTTTTTTATTATAGACATAATTTTTAAATTTCAATACCCTTTTTAATATATTTTAATTCTTCAACTGGTTCATTCAAATCATCAAAAGCACTCTCAATAATAATCGGGATATTTTTATACCTTAACGACTTAATAATTTCATCTTGCCTTGTTTTAAACAAGGGATAATGTAATAATTTTTCATCAAAGCCGCTGATATGGTATTCCACGATCTTATCCTTAAAAATTTCTTGAAACTCCTTTGCCAACCCCATTGTTTTATCATTACAAAAACAATGCTGCAAATCCAAGGTAAGCCCAAAATTATATTTATCTAAAATCGGCTTTATGTCTTTAACAAATCGCCCATTTTTCCCTCGTTCATCAACATTCTCTATTGAAATTGGAATATCTGGGTATTCATTAAAAATATTCCCATCTATTATCAAATTCGTATGAAAAACAACATTATCTATCTTTCTATCTAAACATATTTGATTTAATTTTTCTAAAATTTCCTTAGACGTTGCATTATTTTTATATTCAATACGGGGTGCATGAATGGAAATAAAAGAAAAACCCGATAAATCAATATTTTGATGTTCTAATAAATAATCGACCATCCATTCATCAGCAAGGTGCAATTCAATCGCATTTCCGATTTTACATCGCTCAATTGTTTCCTTAGAAAATCTTCCGTTGATATTTTTAATTCTATAAAAAATACCATTACAAAATCCTATTATCATAATATAAAAAATTTCTTAATTTCTAATTACAATTAATTACTAAAGTCCCATTGTGCTTATGTTTTTGCTTTAATTTTCCCGATAATATAACCGACCAATGCCCCAAGCAAAAAATAAAAAATCAGACAAAAAATAATTGAAGATGGAAAATATTCACCCATTAAAAACACCATGGGAAAAGAATTATAAAATTGACCATTTATATTTATTCCATAAACTGCGATATAACCATACATGATGGCTGAATAGATAATTGTGATAAATATTCCTATAAAACCACCCTTGAGCGGGAACGAAATTGAATTCCACCAATTTTTAAACATCATATTTTTTTAGTTAAAGTTAAAGACAACTAATAGAAAATTATACATTTTAAATATTAATTGTTATTTAACTTAAATAAATTTTTATACTCCTATATTTATTAATTTTATATTCTTCACCATTTCACTTTTATTAGAATCTCTCCTTTTGACTTCCACCCCATCCTTCGCAATCGTTTTTTCGCTAATCACAATACGCAAAGGAATTCCAATTAAATCGCTATCGGCAAATTTTACGCCGGCAGAAATATCGCGGTCATCATATAACACTTCTATATTTTTTTCTTCCAGTTCAGTATATAACTCCTCCGCCTTTTTCGCAACCTCTTCAGAATTTCCTAATTTTATAAGATGCACTTGATATGGCGCCACAGATGAAGGCCAGATTATGCCTTTTTCATCGTTAAACATTTCCACGATTGTCGCAAGTGTTCTCCCAACTCCGATACCATAGCATCCCATATAATAAAATTTTTCCATTCCGTCTTTATCGGTAAAGCGGGCGTTCATTCGGCTGCTGTAATGTTCGCCGAGCTGAAAAATATTTCCAACCTCAATTCCTTTTTTCTCGTGCAAAATTTTTCCATCCTCACTTAAATATCCGTCTTTCGCCATCGCGATATCCGCCAATATGTCCGCTTCAAAATCCCGTCCGTAATTTACATTCAATGTGTCTTTTTGATAAACATCTGCGCCGGTA
>JAZDMY010000094.1:0-7188 GCA_043800435.1 bacterium | reverse complement strand
TCGCAAAAACCTTTTCTTTCAGGCGGATTAAATTTTAAATGATAAACCGCGCCGCATTTGCACGATCTTCGCCCGCTAATCCTGAAAATTGACTCTTTATCGGAAATATAAATTTCAAAAACAATATCTAATTTCGCTATGGTATCCAAAAATTTCGCCTGCTTCAAATTTCGCGGATAGCCGTCTAAAATAAATCCCTTCTTAATATCCTTATGTGATAATCTGTTTTTCACCAAATCATTTGTGATTTTATCAGGCACAAGTTTCCCCGCGTTAATATATTTAATAGCCAATTTCCCTAACTTTGTTTCTTCAGCTATATTATCTCTAAAAATATTTCCGGTAGAAATATACGGGATTTTAGATTTATTTCCAAGCAACTCTGCCTGTGTGCCTTTGCCTGATCCCTGAGGACCAATGAATAGTATTTTCATCAAAATTTAAAAATTAAAAATTAAAAATCAAGAACCGTATTCCCATGATTCATGATTCATAATTCATGATTCAATCTTACTTTATCTTCACTATCTTATACTTAACCTTCCCCTTTGGCACTTTAATCTCAACCTCATCTCCTTTTTTATGTCCGATAAATGCTTGCCCAAGGGGAGATTCATTTGAGATAAATCCATCCTGAGGTTTTGCCTCGCTAGGTCCGACGATAGTAAACTCTTTTTCCGTATTTCCCTCTTTTATTATAACAGTTGATCCGACATTAACTATTTTTTTACTGGCGCCGTCGCCATTCTCATCAATTAAAACAGCGTGATTTATTAGCTGGCTTAACTCTATAATCCGTCCTTCAATAAATGATTGCTCTTCGCGCGCTTCCTGATATTCGGCGTTCTCTGATAAATCGCCTAACTCTTTCGCTCGCCTTATTCTCTCTATAACATCCGGTCTTTTAACTTTTTCTAATTCTTCTCTTTCTTTTTCTAACTTCGCGAGACCATCTTTTGTGATATACGGCATAATTTATTAAAAATTAAAAATAAAAAAACGAGGGAATTAATACCTCAATTACTCATCGTTTCCTTATTTTATTTTTAGCGAAAAAATTTTCATAATAACCGGCAATTTCTAATTTACTCCTCTATAATAATTACTATTAAATAATCTGTCAATGGGCATAAATTTAACTGAAAATAATAATAAATTATAATTTCTAATTTTTCAATTTATTATTTCCTATTTTCCCCCCAATATTCCAATATTTTTTTCGCAATAGGCACTGACACTGAACTCCCTTCTCCTCCATCCTCAATCAATACCGTTATTTCTATTTCAGGATTTTCATAAGGCGCAAAGCAAGTAAACCATGCGTGCGGATCTTTATCAGGACTTGTTTGTGCCGTGCCTGTTTTTCCTGCCACAGAAAAAGGGAGTGCCCTGAGTGCGCCGGCACTGCCATAAATTACTCCATCGCGCATCCCTTCCCTTACAATCTGAACATTTTTTTCCGATATGATGTCTTTTTTTATAATTTCGGGAGGAATCTCTTCTTTTCTATTGCCCGGATAAATTAAATATTTTGCTATCTGCGGTTTATATAACGTCCCGCCGTTTGCGTAAAATGATGTATATAAAGCAATCTGAATAGGCGTCGCAAGAAGATACCCTTGCCCGATTGATAAATGATAAGTATCCCCTATATACCACGGCTCATTAAATTTATCTTGTTTCCACTTTTCATCGGGAAGAAATCCCGGGCTTTCTCCGGGCAAATCAATCCCTGTTTTTTGCCCAAAATTAAATGAATTTAAGTTTTTAACAATTCGCTCCATTCCTAACCCCGCAAAATCATTATAACCTCCTCCGACAGTATAGAAAAAAGTATTTACGGAATTCGCGATTGCGCTCTTAACATCAACAATGCCGTGCCCGCCTGCGCGCCAATCAGGAAAAAACCATTGCCCGACCCAAATTCCGCCTGTGCTGCGCACTTTTGTTTTTTCATTAATCACGCCTTCTCGCAAGCCGATTCCTGCCATTAATAATTTAAAAGTTGAACCCGGAGGATAAGCGCCGGCTATGCTTCTATTAAATAATGGCCTATTTTTATCATTAATTAAATTTTGATAGTCCTCATTTGAAATTCCGTTAACAAATAAATTATTATTAAAAGAAGGGATGCTAACCATACTTATAATTTCCCCATTTCGCGGGTCCATTACTATAACAGACGCCCTTTCTTTTTTAATTTTCGGCAACTCTTCTTTTAATAAATTTTCAATATAATTTTGCAAATGCGAATCAATGGCTAAAACTAAATCGGCGCCGGGTATAGCGTTTTTTTGCGCGATTATTCTTATTTTCTTGCCTAAAGCATTTGTCTCAACCTGGGATTTTCCTAACTCTCCTCGCAAATATTTCTCAAAACTTTCTTCTACGCCTGCTTTTCCGATATAATCATCTAATAAATAATCACTTTGTTCTTTTAATTCTTGTTCTGAAATTTTACCGTCATAGCCCAATATATGAGATATTGAACTTAACCCGTCGCTGCTCGCATATAATCGCTTACTTACCTCGTCTAAGATAATGCCCTGCATATCAACGCTTCTTATGTATAATTCAACCGCGGCATCATAATCTATATTTTCTTTTATAATTATCGGCTGATAGTAATAATCTTTTTTCTGTTCTAATAATTTTTTAATCTCCGCGGCATCTTCGCCGATTAAAACCGCGGCATCATTAATTAACTCATCCCTTTTTTCATCGTCGCGAGGCAGATCCGATTGAATAATTTTCAACGAAAAGCTCGGTATATTAAGGACCAACGGCTCATAATTTTTATCATATATTATTCCCCGCCTCGGTTTAATGCTTTGAATTCTTATGCGATTTCCTTCCGAGATTGAATTATAATATTCCCCTCTTACTATTTGAAAATATCCGATGCGGCCGGTTAAAATAAGCAACCCCGCAAAAAAAGCAAAAATAAGCCAGTTAACCTTTTCTTGGTTTATGGTTTTGCCTGAAATATCTCTTTTATCCTCATCAATTTCATTATTTCCAATATCTGCGCTATCAATAAAAAAAGAAGTATATTTATCATCAAGCTTCATCCCATTTTTGTCATCTAAAAAAATATTCATAATATTTCCCGCACATTATCCGCGAGTAGATCCGCGTTATAGATCCGCGTGAAGATTCGCGCAAATATACACGCAGATCGCCAACGCTGATCTTCACGCAAAACTATCTTGAAGCTCAGCTTACTTTATGATAAACGCCGCCCTCATTTTTTTATTTATTATCCTAAAAAATATAAATAAAATCGCAAGCCACATCAAATTAAAAATTAGCTGGAAAGACAAATTAATAAAATAACGCCCGTCTAATTTAATAGAAAAATAATTCATATTAAGTAAAAAAAACGCCTCATTAGAGACATAAAAAAGGATATTATAACATAGGGTGCCGATAAACCCGATGACAATTAAAGAATACAAGGACTTGTTGGTGAAAAAATTTCTAAACATCCAAATAATAGCTAAAAATGTAATAAAATAAGAGAAAAACAATAATCCCGCCGGGTATGGGGAATATAACTCTAAAACCAAAGCGCTAAGCAAAATAAAATATAGGCCGTATTCATAATTAAGCAAAGAAATAAAAATAAGTAAAATTAAAATTAAATTAAATCCTCCTAAAAAAATAATTTGGTTATTCAAAAAACTAATTTGAAATAACGCGGCGAATATTATTAAAATTATGTTTATAATTTTTCTAGACATATAAATTAGGCTGCGCGCATTTCGCAACGTGATTTGATTCCCCCCTTTCCAAAAGGGGACTTTCCTTTGTTTCCCCCCTTTTCAAAGGGGGGCAAGGGGGGGTTTTAAGCGCGTGGGACAAATTATCTCAATTTCCACATACTCGATTCTAACTTAAAACCCCCTTAATCCCCCTTTAAAAAGGGGGAAATCGAAATTCCTGTACGTTTAATTAAACTGCGCGCATATTTTTCTGCGTTAATTTCTCAATTTCCAATTTCTTAATTTCTAAATTTCCACATTTTGCCATACATCTCCATCGTTTCCTCTTTATTTGGCAATTTCATAACCGTCGCCCTTCCTTTTTTACTAAAAACTTCTCTCTTTTCTTTATCAGCTATAATTTCTGAAATAGCCGCAACTAATCTATTTTTATCTCCTTTACGGATAACTATGCCGTTTTCGTTATTTTTTACAACTTCGCCCGCGCATCCGACATCTGTCATAATAACCGGCACGGCTGATGCCATCGCGTCTATAACAGCCATTCCCCATCCCTCGCTATTACTCGTTAATAAAAATAAATCCGCATTTTCATAATATGGCTTTAAATTTTCCTGCCAACCCGAAAATTCCACGATATCATTCAATTTTAATCTGCTTGCAAGTTCCTCTAAATTTTTTTTCTCTGCGCCATCGCCTGCAATAACCAATCTTATATTAGGAAACATCTTTATCACATCCGCCACCGCCTTAATCTGCAAACCGATATTCTTTACCTTTACCAGCCGCCCGACCGTAAGAATTATAAATTTATCTCCCAATTTCCCTACCTGCGCCGAGACCTCGGCAGGCAAACAATTTCCAATTTCTAATTTCTTAATATTTTCATTGATTAATTGTTGATTCTTGATTCCTGATTCTTGATTCTTGATTCTTAATTCTAACTCAGAATATACCGATATTTTAAAAATCCTGCTATTATCCACCTTATACTTCCTCATCACCCATCTCCTCATCCTTTCGCTCACAACTCTTACCGAATCCGCGCTTTTAATTATTTTTCTCTTTAAAGATAAAAATAAAATTTTATTTAAAAATTTTTCCTCCAGCCCGTGAATTTGCACATTAAGTTTAATTTTAAATTTTTTATTTAAGCAATATCCAATTAAACCGGCGTAAGCCGCGTCCTGCGTCGTCACCAAATCAATTTTATTTTTCTTTACAATTTCTCCTGCTAATACGCATGCTTTAAAAAACCTGCTTATTTTATTTTTTCCTCCAGCCGTGTAAATTTTTACATTCCCGCCAATTCCCCCTTTTGCAAAGGGGGCGAGGGGGATTTTTTTTCGTGTATTTTCATGTTCCATTCCATGCGCGCCAGCATTACCCAACACCACTATACACAACTCATCGCAGATTCCTCCATATTCAAAATGCCGCTTCTGCACGGCGCTATTATGCTCTAATATTTTTTTGTCCAAAGAAATCATCAAAATTTTCATAATTTCTTAATTTCTAATACCTCTTTCGTCACCTCTATCATCCTCTCATAACTAAATTCTTTTACTTTTTCAAATCCGCCAGCCACTACCCGTTCACGCAATTTATCATCCTGCCACAGCCGAATAATCGCATCCTTAATTTCCTGCTCATTATTATATTTAAACAATAATCCTGTTTTTTCATTTTCCACGAGTTCCGGATTTCCGCCAATATTGGAAACCGCGCAAGGTATTCCCGCCTGCATCGCCTCTATCACGGAATGAGACAGCCCTTCGTACCCTGAATTCAAAACAAATATTTTTGCATCGCGCATTAACTGCACCAGTTTTTGATGTTCCAGCTTGCCCGTTAAAATAATCTTTTCATCACTCAACTGTTGACCCATTCGGCTATCGCTCAGGGCAAGCTTTTTGACTTTTAACTTTAAACTTTCTATATCCGACCCATCCCCGGCAATCACCAATTTAAAATTTGGATTTATCTTTAATAATTCAGGCATAATGTCAATCAAAGTATAAAATCCTTTCCACCTCACCAATCGCCCTACCGATAAGATAATATCTCCATCCATGCCCCTCTTGAGAGGGGTAAGGGGTGTGTTCTCATTTTTCCCAATTTCTAAACTTCTTAATTTCTCAATTTCTTTCTCACCCTTACCCCCCTCTTTCCCATCTTTACCTTCTTTCCCGTCTATCCCCTCTTCCACAGCATTATAAACTACCCTTATATTATCAGCATCTACTCCCCACATCATAACAATTTTTTTCAAATATTCGCTCGGCACAATTATTTTTTCAGCTTTTCCCGCAACCAGCCGTTCTACCCATCTTAAAATTTTTGTTTTCAGCGACAAATTTCGCATACCTTGAAATTCATCTAATCCCACAAAGTTTCCAATTACCACGCCCATGCTATCTTGTTTTAATGTTTTTATGTTTTTATGTTTTATTCCCCCCCGCCGTTCCCACGCTGGATCTCCGACCACCTTTAAAACATATTTCTTGCCCGTCAGTTTACTAGCAATCAGCGCAGGCAATCCCTCGCTAACAGGACCTTGGGCATAAATTAAATCCGCATTTTTAGCCAATTTTATCAGTTTCAAAGCATACAAAAAATACAGCACCATCACGTTATGTGTCCGAGATATTTTTACCACATCAAACTTTCGCGTTAATTCGTGTTCATATTCGCGTAAATTCGTGTGTTCAGCGTATGTCAAAACTTTCACATCCCACCCCTCTTTACTCAATTCCTCCGCTAATTTTTTAGAATATGTCGCAGGTCCCCCGATGTCTGGAGGAAAGATGCCTGTGGCTATAATTAATTTCATAATTTTTATAACTAAATATGATTTTTTAAAAATTCACCTAATTCACCTAATTTCTATCGTCTTCTCCCTCCCTCTCTCTCCTCTAATAATCCTAATCCCGCTTTTTGATACCTTAAAATACTCGCTTAAAATTTTTATAAGCGCATCATTCGCTTTTCCATCAACCGGCGCAGCCGTCAATCGCACGCGATAATTATTTTCATCAATTTTTATAACTTCATTCCTCTTCGCGCGAGGAATTACTTTTATATTTATTGCCATAAATAAATTTTCACTAATCACGAAACTGCGCATCCGCGTTAAATCCGCGTAGTAATCTGCGATGAATCCGCGCTATTATATTATAGCAGTTCTAATAACTTCAATTCAAACCTATCATTTTCCACATTCCACACAGCAAAAGTAGCTTTATAAAACATCCCCGCCAACGTTCCGGGATTGAGCATCTTGCATTTCCCGACCATCTCTTCCCATGGCTTATGAGTATGTCCGTAAAAAACGAAATCATATTTCCCTGACTCGGCTAAATCCTTCGCCTCGCGGGGAAAATGACAAAATGCAATCTTTTTATAATGTATACCCTTTCCAAAATTAATTTCTTTATTTCTTAATTTCTCAATTTCTTCTCCC
>JAZDMY010000059.1:0-9339 GCA_043800435.1 bacterium | reverse complement strand
GATTTATGGAGTTTGGGGCAGTTATATAGAATTATATCTTCAATTATTTTAGGAGTTGCCTTATTATTAATTTCTTTTGCATATCAGAAGTATAAAGATAAATTAAGAGAGATTATTTAACTAATTTTATGAAAAAAATTATTTTAACTATTATTTTGTTTGCGCTTCCATTTGTGTGTTTTGCCTCTTTTAATATTGAGAAATGGCAATATTATAAAGATATTTCTATTGATCGCCCAGGGCTTATAAAATTTTCATTGGATGACGAGATGTTTTCTAACAGTAAAAATGATTTATCGGATATGAGAATTATAGATAATAATGGAAATGAGGCCCCTTATAAATTGGCGATAAGCGAGGATAAATACGAGAGCGAAAAATTTTATCCGAAAATGTTAAATAATTCTTACGCGCCCGGGGTTGGGACTTCAGTTATTTTAGAATTTCAGGAAGGACAAAAAGAGGTTAATCAGTTAAAAATAATAACGCCGGCGGATAATTTTCAAAGAAATGTTAAAATTTACGGAAGCGATGATAAAGAGAAATGGAATATAATTAAAGCGGACGAATATATTTACGATTATACCGATAAAAAAGGAAACTTTAAATCGCAAAATACTACTCTTAATTTTCCCCTGTCAATTTTTAAATATATAAAAATTGAGATAGCGGATTCCGACAATACTCCGATTTTTATATCCTCGGTTGAGGCGGTTAAATATGTAAAAGATGATTCAAAAAAAATTGAACGTCAAGTTAAATATGAAAAGAAAGAAAATAGCGAAGAAAAAACGACGGAAATTTTAGTTGACCTCGGCTCATTGGGAATTCCGACAAACGCTATTAATTTGAATATTTCTGACGAGAATTTTAACCGCGGCGTTTTAATTTACAGCGGCGCGGATATTAATAATTTGCAATATCTGAACAACGGATATATTTTCCGCTATGGAACGGCGAAATTTACGGGAGAGAATTTAAAAGTTGAATTTCCGGAAATAAACGATAGATATATAAAAATGGTTATTCAAAATAAGGACGACAGGCCGCTTGATATGGGAGATATAACAGTTTTGTCAATTTATCGCGAAGTAATATTTAACGCTAAGGAAGGAAATTATTACAAGGCGTATTATGGAAACGAAAAGGCGAATTTTCCTGAATATGACTTAAACAAATATTTTGATTATCTGGATTTAAAAAATTCAGATGGCGCAACTATTTCGGCGCAAAAAGAAAATCCTTCTTATGTTCCGGACAAGGAACCGGAAAAGCCGTTGAGCGAGAGGATACCTTATCTTATGCCGTCGGCTTTGGTTATAATATGCCTCGCGCTTTTGGGGTTGGTTTATAGGTTTTTGAGGAAGTAATCTGGTAATTTAGTAATTTATAGTAATTTGTTGTAATTGATTTTTTCCCCTCTTGTTTGCCCCGTTCATTGCGGGGAGAGGAGACAGTCCTGTCGGATGGGTTAAGGGTGTGTTGAAGTAGCACATTTATAAGTGTAATATATACTTATTAAAAAAAAGCGGAGCACAACGGTTATTATCGTCGGCTCCGCAGTATATACCATAAGTTAAAATCTAAATCCGAAAATCACCAAGGTATCTCCCCCTCCTGCCATAGAGGGATACCTCTTTTCAAAGGATAAAATTAAATCCCCGTAATAATCCGGGGTATATCCAAAAGAAAGCCGTATTGCGCTTCCTCTCTTGTCTTCGGTTGCCTTATCGCCTTCGTGGTCAGTGAACCACGAAATACCAAGTTCTGGATACCATACCTTCCCCCATGCAGGTGATACCTTAATATCAAAATCAGTTCGAAAGTTTCCGGTAAATCCGTAAAAAACTCCTTCTGCAAATACATTATATCCGGCGATTTCACGGTTTACCCTGATGGGAAATCCTATGTAATTATCGTCATGAATCCATAAATATTTTAACCCCAGCGTAGCATTTTTTTTCAGATACACGCCGGTTGAAAAAAAATTATGGAAATCATGATATCCTTTTCTTTTATTACTTTTTTTGATATAATAGCCGAGCTTTCCACTCGCAATTATATTTTTCCATTCTTGTTCCCCCCATAATTCAAAGGGAACTACCTGGCTATGGTCAGAAACCTGCCGTCCGATACCAAACTCCTCGTGGATAAAGTTGGTATATTCCTTGTAAGAATATGCGGGGGATGAAAAAATAGCCAGGGTAAAACAAAAAATGGCGGTAATTGCGGCAATTATTTTTTTTGTAAACATGGTTTTTCTCCTTAAGGCAAAAAATGCCCTTGAAAAAAATGGTTTATAAACGAGGACGAAAATACTGCCCTCAATGGAATGAGCAAAATGAACAATAAAATAACATAACAGAGATTTAAGATTTTGTCAAATATTGATGAATGGGCGGGGATTTGGTAGAGGGGAAACACATTATAATTTTAATTTACAATTTTCAATGAATGATCAATTTTTAATTTAACGTACAGGAATTTCAAATTTTCCGCTAAGCGGAGCGTTTCCCCCCTTTGGGAAAGGGGGTGAACTCAGTCGCATAGAGGAAACTCTGACGGAACAGTATAAGGCATCGCGCCAAAATAATTTTCACATTTTGCATCCCATCTTTACGCCATCTTTGCCCGATACTCAATCGCAAAATTTTCACCGCCCCGCTTATTGCGGGACGGCTCAAATTTTGCTTAATCGTATTGTACAAATCTGACGCAAATCTTGGCGCAACTTGTAAAACTTATTTTGGCGCGATGCCTAAGAATTTAGGATTTACATTAAACAGATTCCTCCACTCCCCCTCGTTTCGTTTCCGCTTTGCTCCAACTTCACTCGGGGTCGGTCGGAATGACAATAAAAATATGTTTGCGCTTTTTGTTTATTTTGTGTACAATATTGGAATCAATAACAAGTTCATTTTGTATTAGTGATTCGTGAAAATTAGTTAATAATTAGTGTTAATTTGTTTAATAAACTGATTAGCGCGGATAAGAAACGGATTTTCACGGAGCACGGATATAAAATGCGGTTGTCTAATCGTTATGAAAAAAACATTTTTATTCACGTCTGTCTTTTTATTAATTTTTCTTGCGGGGTGCGCCGCGAAACCTGAGGGCGCTTCTTTAACGGGAAGCGAAAATTCCGCGGCGGAAACCGACAATTTTAATTCAGGCATTGAGATGCCTGAGAAAAAAACTATGAATATTTTAACCCAGCCGGAGTTTGAGGATTTAGTTTCTGTTTATGACCAAGCAGTTATTAAAACAAATTTTGGAGACATAAAGGTAAAATTTTATAATAATTTATCTCCGATGACGGTAAATAATTTTTTAAATTTGGCGAAATCCGGCTTTTATAATGGCACAAAATTCCATCGCGTGATAAAGGACTTTATGATCCAGGGCGGCGATCCGAACAGCAAGGATGACGACTGGTCAAATGATGGAACGGGCGGCCCGGGATATAAATTTAATGATGAATTTAATGATAGTAAATTAGTCCGCGGAAGTTTAGCGATGGCAAATTCGGGTCCGAATACAAATGGTTCTCAATTTTTTATCGTGACGGCCGAATCAACTCCATGGCTTGACGGCAGGCACACGAATTTTGGGGAAGTTATTGAGGGAATGGACGCGGTTTTGAAGATAGAAGCGGCAGAGAAAAATGAAAATGACCATCCGCTTTCGGATGTGGTAATTGAAAACGTGGAGTTAATACACACAGATATACGCTGATGTGAAAGCAGATAAACGCGGATTTCCCGGATCATACGCAATGGAAATGTCATTCCGACCGACTCCGAGTGAAGTTGGAGCAAAGCGGAAACGGAACGAGGGGGAGCGGAGGAATCTGTGCACAGCACATAATTTTGGTTAATAAACAGATTCCTCCACTCACTCAAAAACATTTATTTCGCTTCACTTCATAAATATTTTTTCGCTCGGTCGGAATGACAAAATCATTTTAATTATTAAATTGCGTATAATCTGATTTTTCTTGACATATTTTATTTTTGTAGTAAATAGTAATTTGTCGTAATTGGCAGTAATTTATAGTAATTATGTAATTTGTTTAATTTAACGTACAGTGAATTTAAATAATTTGGCTAAAGCGTTTCCCCCCTTTGCAAAGGGGGGCTTGCCGTCGCGTAGCCGCTATGGCGAAGCACGGCAGGTGGGGAGGTAAAATGTCTATAGCAGCGCGCGCTGACTTTTGCAAAACGGGAAACGAATGCGCACAGAATATGGAGTAGGTGAGAAAATTTATACTGCCGAAAACCCCACCCTAACCCTCCCCTCAAAGGGGAGGGAACAGCTCCTATGTGCCGAAGGCTTAATTTACTTTATAACTTTATAAACCTTTAACTGAAATGTTATGTCAAATAATGAACAAAAGCCGGAAGTTCCGGCTGGCGGCAAAATAAAGTGGTTTAAATCCTTTTGGTTTAGGATTTTCAGCGGCGCGGCTTTATTAATTGCCGTTGTTTTTATTTTTATAGGGTATTTTTATATTTACCGCGGCGCTGGTCTAAGACCCCATTACGCCGAAGCCTATACCTTAGTGCAGGATTCAATCTCTCAAAGCGCGAATATTTTAATTAATCTTCCCGAGGGTGTCGCGAAAGAAGGAATAGAAAAAAATATATCGTTTACCCAGGAAATTAAGGGACGTTGGGTGGAAAATGCCGCAAGCGATAAAGTTGAGTTTGATCCTGACGATAATCTGGACATTGGCAAATATTATACGGTGTCATTGTCCGCGGCTCAGGGAAAGATCGGAAAAGATTTTTTAGCCGCCGAAGATCCGGAGGTGGTCTCAATTTTTCCGAAAAGCGAATCAGAGGCAAATGAAAATTCTGACATAACAATTATTTTTAACCGGCCGATGGTTCCGCTTACGACTTTGGATATCTTAGAAGAGAAAGAAATTCCAGTTGAGATAGAACCGCAAACGCAGGGAAAGTTTAAATGGATCGGAACAAGAAGTTTGCAGTTTATTCCTGAGGATCATCTTATCGCGTCCGCGCATTATAAGGTGAAAGTTAAATCAGGGTTTACCTCAATTGATGGACTGGAAATTAAAGAATTTGAGCATAATTTTATCACAAGAAAATTAAGGTATGAGGAGATGCGCGATGGCGCTATGACTTACCGCGAACCAATATCTTTAAATTTTAACCAGCCGGTTGAAATAGATCGCACGATAGGGGAAATTTCTTTGTATGAGGGCGATGAGAATAAAAAAATTGATTTTATTGCCAAATACGGAACGAAGAAGGTATTTAATAAGAAGGAAGAAAAATATGATGAGATTGAAGATCAGTCAAAAATTTTAATTTTTAATAAGATGGATCGGCATAACCGCGAGAAGTTTTGGGATTTTAAAACTAATTATAAATTAGAGATAAACGCGGCGCACCCGCAAGGCGGAGATATAATTCTTAATGAAAAAAGGGAAATACATATTCAGGTCTCCGACATAATCGCGGATATCTCGGCCTCTTCTGAAAGAAGCGAGTTTTCGTCCCCCGCGCTTTTTGATCCCGAGGGGAAACTTTGGATTTCTTTTTATGAAGACGTTGATTTAGAAAAAAGCGGGATTTTATCCGATTATATAACGGGCAGCGGCTATGGCGAAAAATGCAAGGGCGAAGGCGAGGAAGAATTTTATTACGGCGGCGATGTTCAATGCGAGAAAGAACAAGACAAGAAAAAAATTTATCTTACCTTTGATAAAGATAAATTAAAAAATTTAGACAATATAGAGATTGTCTTTAATAAAATAATTTCCGCATCATCCGGATGCGCAGGGAAGGCTTTGACTGAAAATAACGGCATAGCAAAAATTTTTTCCGTGTTTGGTCCATCTGGCGGATGCGCTTTGCAATTAAATCCTGAGCCGATTATAAAGGATATAACGGTTTTTCCGGCGCTTAAAATTATAAATACCGTACCGCAAAGATTTTCAAAAGGGGCATCTCTTACTGAACTCATAATTTGTTCAAACACTCCGATAGCGCCGCAGGCGAAGGAGGATATAGATTCATATTTGGAGGTTGAATTACAATCCGGCGCGACCACATCTCCGGTTTATGAATTCAAAGGATGGAATAGGCCGTTTTTAATTGCAAAAGAAGATGAACAGTATCATAAATGCCTTGCCGACCAGTTTGAGACATCAATAAATTACGGGTTGATGCCGGAAAAGGATTATAACATAAAGTTGAGGGTTGTTGATGAATTTAATCAGGAGGCGAAAGCGGATATAAATTTTAAATCGGGGGCGATGCCTGAAAAATATTTAAATTTTTACCATTTTCAAAAAAATTATAATGTAACTACTCCTGATAAAATTTTCCTTACTTACGCCGCGGAGAATATGGATTATGTTAATATGCATATCTGCCAGTTAAAATCGGAAGATATGCTTTATTATCTTAATTCGCCGCCTCGTTATTGGAATTCTCAGGATTCAATAAAAAATTGCACAGATACTGTTTTGGCGCGGATAGACCTTACGCCGCGATATTGGATAAAAAATTATTTTAAAGTTGATATCAGCGATTATGTAAAAAGTCCGCGCGGTCATTTTTTAATAACTTTTTCCAATCCCGATTATAAAGAACGATACGGAGAACATCGGCAAGTTTACGAGCGGACTTATATAACTTCCACAAATTTAGGCATAGTTGAAAAAAAGGTAAATGCGGAAAGTTATGGTTATTCCGAGGATAATTTAACAGATAAAGATCTTAAAAAACTTGAAAATCTTTATTGGATTACAAATATAAACAGGCTTGATGCCGTGCCTGGCGCTCGCGTTGATTTATTCGCCGCGAAGGACGCGCTATATGAGAGTCCGATTTCAAAGCAAAAAACTATTTATACGGATACGCAGGGAATTGCAAAGACGGCGCCGATAATTAATTTAAGGGGAGCGGTAGTGTCGGTCCCGAACGATAGCGCCATTATTTCAAACAATGAAAATAAGTTTGAATATGCAAGCGGAGCGTACCTCGCGCGAAAGATGTATATTTACAGCGATCGTCCGATTTACCGTCCCGGGGATGAGGTTCATATAAAAGGACTGTATCGCATCGGTTATGACGGCGATTATGAAATTTTTAAGGGTAAGAAAATAACGGTGAAGGCAGTTGACAGCCAAGAAAAAGAAATATGGAATAAGGAACTTGAGGTTAATGATTTTGGCACATTCAATACTGATATAATATTGAATAAAGAAGCGCCTCTTGGAAGATACAGGATAGAGGCTGATGGAGATTATGGATATTTTGACGTGGAGGAATATGTTCCCGCTCCGTTTAAAGTAGAAACAAAAGTTGATAAGGAAGAATATATTTCAGGCGATATGATGAATCTTGAAATTGACGCGAATTATTATTTCGGCGCGCCTGTTGAAGGCGGGGAAGTTGAATACAGCATCGGCAGCCAAAATTATTATTTTGATAAATATAAGGGCGAATATTTTGATTTTGGATCGGGATGGTATTCGTGCTATTACGATTGCGATTACGGGGATAAGTTCATTTTAAGAAATAAAATTGCGCTGGGCGGTGATGGAAAAGCGCGCGTCAGCCATTTGCTGGATTTTAATAAACTATTTAAAGATGAGGAAGAGCGAAAGAGTAAAATTTTCGTAATTTACACAACGGTTAAAAATAAAAACGGGCAAGCTGTTTCCGCGCAAAAATCATTTATTGCGCATGGCGGTGAATTTTATCTCGGACTCATATCTGATAAATCGTTTTTAGGAAAAAATGAAGAGTTTAAATTAAAGATGAAGTCAGTTGATACAAACGGAAATGAATTAGGCATAAAAGATATTAATCTTTCTCTTAATAAAGTTAAATACATTTCAAGTAAAAGAAAAGAAGTTGACGGTGGATATTATTATCGCTGGGAAAAACAATTGGAAGAAGTTGAAGAAAGAAATATAGGGACAGATGGAAATGGCAGCTGGGACGGAAAGGTTTCATTTAAAGATGAGGGGGAATATGAAATTGGCGCAAAGGCGAAAGATAATCGCGCAAATACGATTAAGGCGACTTATAATATTTACGTTTGGGGCGAAGGACGCGTGGAAATAGAGCCGGGCAACGATAATAAACTAGATGTGATTACCGATAAATCAGATCTGAACACAGGCGATACGGCAAATATTATAATAAAGTCGCCTTATGATAAGGCAAAAGCGCTTATAAGTATTGAGCGGGGTAAAATTTATGATTATAAAATCGTAGATATAGATCAGAGTTTATATAAGTATAGTTTTGATATAAAGGAGGAATATATTCCCGATATTTACGCATCCGTTACTCTTTTATCCCCAAAGCCGGAAATAAAATTCGGAAAAGCATATTTTAGCATTAATACAAATGAGAAAGAATTAGATATAAATGTAAAATCAAATAAAGAAAACTATTTGCCTGGGGAGGAGGTTATTTTAGACTTTGAGGTTCATAATTCAAACGGCGCGCCTGCGCGAGCGGAATTATCCGCGGCTGTCGCCGATTTAAGCGTTTTGGCGCTTAAAGGAAATCCGAAGAAAAATCCTTTGGTGTTTTTCTATGGCGGGTTTCCTCTTGCCATAACAACATCAAGCAATGTTAAAAATATTTTATACGAAGTAAATGTTCCGACCGGCACGAAAGGCGGAGGCGGGGCGGAACCCGGCGATCTTGCGAAGAAAAAGAGGGGAATATTTAAAGATACGGCATTTTGGCAGGCGGTTGTAAGAACTGATGAAAATGGGCGTGCGCAAGTTAAATTTACGCTTCCTGATAATTTAACCACATGGCAGACGGAAACGGTTGGAATTACCGAGGATACAAAACTCGGGGCGGCTTATAAAGAATTTATCGCAAGAAAGGATCTGATGGTTGTGCCGCTTCGTCCGCGCTTTATTATTCCGGGGGATGAATTTATGATCGGCGCGAAAGTTTTTAACGAGACTGACGAGGATCAGAAATTGGAAGTGTCATTGGCGAGTAATTCATTGATTATAGGCGGAAATCGCCGCAGTCACTTGGGGGAGACTGCGGCGGGGGAGACAGAAGCCGAAACAACAAAAAAAGACATAAAAATAAAAAAAGGAGAAACACAAACAGTATATTTTAATGTTTCGGCGTGCGCACTTCAAAAGGAAGGCGTTCATAATTTTACGGTTTCGGCAAAAAATGAAAAATATGAAGATACCGTAGAAGAGTCATTGTCTATAAAGCGAAACGATACATATGAGACCACAGCGACTGCGGGATACTCTAAAGAAAACACCGATGAATATATTTATATACCGCCGAATGTTATACCGGATGAAGG
>JAZDMY010000055.1:0-3773 GCA_043800435.1 bacterium | reverse complement strand
TTACTTTTTTGTTTTATTGTTTTCTTGATTTACATTTTACCATATTTTAAAAAATGAAACAAATAAAATTTTAGAACCAGCGCGCGCAAGCGATGGAAAATTTGGATGAAATAAAGAGTAAGCAAAAAAATTTTATGCCATACGCATCCTTAAAACAATGGCTGCCTTCAGGGTTTTTTTATTATAATTTTATGCTATAATAAATTTAACGTGCAGGAATTTCAATTTTTTGTGAAAATTCGTTTTAATTTCGTGAAAATTCGTGTAAACCTAATTTTGACACGAAAAAACACGAATAAGAGAACGAATTAACACGAATTAGATATGTGTTTACTTATCTATGCAAATTATAATAATATCTCTCTCTGTTTTCCTGATAATCCTTTGCCTAAGCATCTGCCTTTCATTTTCTTCGCTTGCGCCGTGGGTTCCTTGCTGGAGCAAGGACTTAAAACGAATTTTTAAAATTGCGAATCTTAAACGCGGCGAAATATTTTATGATCTCGGATGCGGAAATGGGAAAACCGTTTTATACGCCAATAAAAATTTTAAAGCAACCGCAATAGGAATAGAGCTCGCGCTGCCTCTCTTTATAGTTTGTAAAATGCGCCAGTTATTAAACCGCGATAAAAATTTAACTTTTAAATGGAAAAACCTATTTAAGGAATATCTATCAAAAGCAGATGTTATATATTTTTTTGGAATGCCTGATTCCATAAAAAATAAACTTAAGGTAAAAATAGAAAAAGAAGCGCATTCAGGCGCAAGAATTATATCCTATGTTTTTCCGGTCAGAGGATGGATGCCGGAACTGATTGATAAACCAAGCGAAAAGGACTTAACAATATACTTGTATAAAATCAATTAGATTTTACTTATGGCAAACTATCCAATTGCTTGCCGCTCACTCTTGAAAACGGCATAGAGGCCGTATTTTTTCCAATAACCGTAACATTATTTTTATCAGCTCCGATTTCAAGCATATAATCAATCAATAACTCCAGTAAACCATATCTATCAGGTTCCAATGTAAACTCAAAACCAAACCCTATTTTTTTCATTTTCTCTATTACTTCTTCCGGAAATTTTAATTCAATTTCCTTTAAATCAAAAATATCCCCTTCATTATTAAATTTTCCCTCTGCGCCGAAAATTTTATCCGCCGAACCATTAGAAATCAAGTGCTCAAACAATTCAGAAGGATACGAAGTTAATATTAAAATTTCCATCATTTCTCTAATTTTTGCCAACCGCCCATAAAGTTTTTTATTAAAATAAAACTCATTATATTTTCCGCAATAAGCGAATAATTCTTCCTTTGATAAGCCGTAAACTGCTAATTTATAAATCTCCCGCAAAAGCAGCGGGGTATTTTTTTTATCATCATACTCGCTATCTAACTTAATAAATTCTTTATTTAATCCCCGCTCTCGCGAAAGCCATTGATAAAAATCAGGAACCGCCTCTTCTATAGTCCCCTCAAAGAATATTTTGTTTGAATGGATGGCAAGTATCTGCATAAAAACTGCTCAATTATGAAAAATCCGTTATGATCATTTATTCCCCCTTTTAAAAAGGGGGCAAGGGGGATTTTTTAAAAAAATTCAGCGCGGTTTTGGCGTGTGATGTCCATAATATCCATATCAGCAAATATTTTTCATACAGTATCGCTAAATTACTTATTCACCCGTCTTTAATACTTCCAACGCCTTATCCATCTGCGGATCTTTATCATTATTATAATCCTCGTCCGTCAATTCAATATTTATATCCGGTTCTACGCCCTTCTCATTTATGCAATTTCCATTCGGAGTAAGCCATTTTGCAACGGTAAGCTTTAAAGACGAGCCATCATCAAAACTTTCTAAACTTTGCACAGACCCCTTTCCAAAAGTTTTCTCGCCTATTAAAACTGCTTTTCCAAAATCTTTTAGTGCGCCCGCCACTATTTCCGAGCCGGACGCGCTCCCGCCGTTAATTAAAACAACCGTTTTAAAATCTCTGAGCCGAGCCGTTCCGACGGCATTATGTTCTTTTTTATTCGTGTCTGAATATTTTTCCGTAACAATAACCCCATCCTCAACCCATTCGCTCGCCATTTTAACCGCGGCGTCTAAAAATCCGCCGGGATTTCCGCGCAAATCTAAAATAATGCCTTTAGGATTATTTCTTGCCGCATCCTTCACAGCATGGTTGAATTTATCCGCCGTATCAGTGTTAAAATGTAAAACTTTTATATACGCTAAATTATCCTTCATCTCAAAACGGACACTATCATACTTTATCGCCCCTCTTATAATTTTAATTTCTTTTGATTCTTTTGCTCCGTCCCGCATTACCGTTAAAACTACCTCTGTCCCTTTTTCACCTCTTATTTTATTTACCGCTGATTCTAAATACATCCCCGCAGTATCCTCGCCGTTAATCGCATAAATTTTATCTCCTGATTTTAATCCCGCTTTTTCCGCGGGAGTTCCGGGCAAAGGCGAAATAACGGTTAGCCGCTCCTGTTTTATGCCGATTTCCGCGCCTATCCCCTCAAATTCTCCTGATAACTCATCGGAAAATTCTTTTGATATCTCAGGTTTTAAAAATATTGAATACGGATCTTTTAAAGACGCAACCATCCCTTCAAGCGCGCCGTAAAATAAATCCTTATCGCTTATATTTTTTTCCACATATTCATCTTTTATTGCGCTCCAAACTTGCCAAAATAAATTAAAGTCAACATCTTTGTCTATTTGAATCGGCGGCTTCCTGTCTCTTATAACTATTTTTGTTGAAGAACTCGTATCGCTAAAATCCGGCACAAGTAAAATTTCTTTTGTCGTCCCGACGCGATAACCGATAAATCCGCTTATAAAAATAATTAACACTGCCAACGTTATGTTTAAAAATTTTTGTTTCCTTGTCATATAACTTATAATTTAATATCTATGCTTAATTTATCTATGCGCAAAATATGCGTATCAAACATATTTACACACAGATAAACACCGATTTAAAACAGATAAACACAGATACGGGTTAATCTAAAATCTAAAATCATAAATCTAAAATTATATAATCCCCTTAATATTTTTTATATCCTCCCACCTGAATACCGGCCCATCCTTACAAATATATTTTGACCCGGCCGCGCAATGCTGGCATAATCCGATTCCGCAATGTATGCGCCGTTCCAATGACATATAAATATCCTCGTCTTTAAAATTAAGATTTTTCAATTCCTTAAGAATAAATTTAAACATAACCGGCGGTCCGCATAAAATCGCAATTGGATTTTCAATAATTTTTATATCATTAAATAAAGCCGTTATAAGTCCGGTATGTCCTTTCCATCCTTGTTCCGCCTTATCCAAAGTAATATGCATATCGATGTATTTCTTCCATTTCTTATACTCCCCCTTAAAAATTAAATCTTTCTGGCTGCGAACTCCGTAAAAAAGTTGCACTTTAGCATTCCCCTCTTGAAAGGGGCTGGGGTGTGTATTTCGCGCAGATTCGTTTTCCTTTTCGCGCAAATTCGCGTATCTCTGTATCAACGGTCTTAACGGCACAAGTCCTATGCCTCCGGCGATAAGCAATAAATTCCTGTCCGTTTCGGGAAAAACTCCCAGTCCATACGGTCCTCGCATCGTCATTTCCTCCCCCGCTATAAGCGAATGCATTTTATTTGTCAACAGCCCCGCGCGACGGACGCAAATCTGAAAATATTTTTTATTAGAACCGCACGAACAAACGGCAAAAGGTCCTTCCCCAAATCCCGGAAC
>JAZDMY010000032.1:0-13333 GCA_043800435.1 bacterium | reverse complement strand
CTGAGGCGCATAAGCCACATACATATTCCTTTCTTTCCATACCTCAATATTAAATTGTATATAAATATCATTTATCATAATACTCTTATTATATCACTTTTACTCTAAAAATCAAGGATGCTATAATAAACGAATGTCTTTTCCTTTAACTGCAATCACCTCAATTTCAATATCACACCCTTCTTTTACAGTATTGCTTATTTCCACTAATGTACTCACTGGCTTTGCATTCGCTACCACTTCGTCTCATACTAATCAAATTTTAAAATTCTAACAAATATTTTTTGTAGTGGTACGTCTTTAAATACCGGGCTGTAATAATATAAATCCTGATACTTTCCTAAATATAAATCACTATCTTTAACTATCAGCGTTAAGGAGACATTTCCGACAATTTTAGTTCTAATATGTTCAAAAAAGTTATGACGAAAAAGCGTACCCGTCTCATCATGATTTAAATATTTATTCGGTGGCGCGATATCATTTAAGAACTCTTCCATATCCTCAATTAATCCTTCTTCCCATCCAAGTTGCACTAAAGAACCGACTTCATGCGGAACCCAGCAAACTAAATTAGCGTTTTTTAATTCTTCGGTTTTTATGATTTTTAAAAGGTCGTCTTTTACCGAAGTAAATAATTTTTTTAAGTCCAAATTTATTTCTTTGTCCATGTAGTTCATATTAAAATTTATCGTGTCATCCCGCAACGCGAACGAGCCTAAGCGAGTGAAACGTATGCGGGATCAAGGATTAAGCGGTAAGAATAAAGTTTTTTGCAGGACTAAATTTTAAGACACTTAATAAATACTTTTAAAATCCACATTCCTACTTATCACTCCTGGATTCCTGCCTTCGCAGGAATGACACACATTAATTTGTAATTCATAAACTTCATATTTGTGTCATCCCGCAAAGCGTAGCGCAGCCCTGCAAGGGCAAGTGGAGCTTATGCGGGATCCAGGATTAAGCGGTAAAAATAAAGTATTTTGCAAAGATAAATTTTAAGGCACCTATTTAATTATTCTTAAATTCACATTCCTACTTATCACTCATGGATTCCTGCCTTCGCAGGAATGACACACCTTAATTTGTAATTCATAAACTTCATATTTATGTCATCCCGCAACGCGAAACGAGCCTAAGCGAGTGAAGCATATGCTGGATCCAGGATTAAGCGGTAGGAATAATTTTTTTGCAGGACTAAATTTTAAGACACTTAGTTAATTATTTCTGAAATCCACATTCCTACTTCTCGCTCCTGGATTCCGCATAACCGCTCGTCCCTCGCGGCTTGCGGAATGACACATCAAAAATTCACCAAATTATCGTACAAATCCTTCCAACAAGGATTATCCTTCTCTATCAACGCGATTTTCCAATTGCGTTTCCACTTTTTTAATTGCTTTTCTCTTTTTATAGCAAGTTCTATATCGTTAAATAGTTCATAATATACTAATTTATCAACATCATATTTTTTTGTAAAGCCATCAAATATTTTTTTCCTATGCTGCCAAATTCTCTTTTTTAATCCATTAGTTACCCCTGTATAAATCGTACCGTTTTTTTTATTTGCCATGATATAAACGTAATAATCTTTTGTCAGCATAGCATTTTGTGTCATCCCGCAACGCAAACGAGCCTAAGCGAGTGAAGCGTATGCGAGTGTCACCCCGCACTTGATGCGGGGTCCAGGATTTGGCAGCAGAATTTCAAAGCATCTTAAAAAAATTATTTCTAACATCCACACTCCTACTTATCACTCCTGGGTTCCGCATATCCCGCAGTACTGCGGGATTGCGGAATGACACTCATATCCGTGCTCCGTGAGAATCCGTCTCTAATCCGTGCAAATCCGTTTCTACAAACTCGCCTCCACACTCCCGGCTCCCGCCTGCGTTTTTACGGAAGCCAGTTGACTTCGTTCTAAGATTTCCGCGGTAACCAATTTCCTGTCTCGGCCGTATTTTAAGCGGGACAATTGCTTATATTTTTCCGATAAAGAAACATACAGCGGTTTTGATGGCCCGATAGATGCCATATCGAAAGATCTTGCCACAGTATTATCAATCAAAAGCCGCATATACGCATGGTATTTGCTAATATTAATAAGATCATTCTGGTTAAAGACGGGGGCGAACTGCTTTTCCATAAATTCCGCATCTTCCGGACCGATTCTAAAACACGCCATCGTGCCCGCGTTTCCAAAAACCGCGTCGCGCACTTTCGTGTCCTGATTTTTAACAAGCTGGCTTATATATTGATGCCCCATAATAAGATTCAGCCGATATTTTCTTGCTTCGGCTAAAATGGTGGCAATACTGTCCGTAACATAATTTTGAAACTCGTCTATGTATAAATAAAAATCGTGTCTTTGCTCTTCCGGCAAACTCGCTCTTGAAAGCGCCGCCATTTGGAGTTTAGCCACAACAATCAAACCAAGTAAATCGCTGTTAACCTCGCCGACTTTTCCTTTTGATAAATTAACCAATAATATTTTTTTATTGTCCATCACTTCGCGAAAATTAAAACCGGATTTTGGTTGGCCGATGATATTACGCACCATCTCATTTTCTATAAAACGGCCGACTTTAGAAATTAAATATCCGAGCATCTCTGACTTATGAAAATCGGAGGTTTTTGCCATCTCTTTTTCCCAAAAAGCCCGTACCATCGGATCAGTTACCTTTTTTACTTTATACTTTTGAAATTCCGGATCCGTAAAAATTCTCGGTATCTCGCAAATTGTTCCCGGGTATTCTTTGTCGGCCATTAAAGTTAACATCGCATTTCGCATATTATGCTCAAACATCGGCCCGATCATATTAGGATCAGTTACTAATTTATAAAAAATTGAAATCATCTCCTGAACCGCAAAATCCGCCTCTTCCGGTGTTTTTGCCTCAAGCATATTTAATCCGACCGGACGTTCTACATCTGATGGGTCAAAAATAATAACATCTTCTGCCCGCTCAGGAGGGATGCAACTTAAAACATCCTCAACCAAACTGCCGTGCGGATCAACAATACAGACTCCTTCTCCATTTTTTATGTCTTGCTTCGCCATTTCGCCCATTAAAACTGATTTTCCGCTTCCGGTTACGCCAATTACATACATATGCCGTCTTCGATCAGATCTTTCAATTTTTACTGTCGTTTTTACTCCGCGATAAGTATTAAATCCTAAAGTAACTCCATCTTTAGACATATTAACAGGCGCGGAAGAACTTTTCGCTTTCAGCCATGATATATTCGGAGTTTCGCTTGAGGCAAGCGGGAAATGGAATAAACTCGCCATCTCTTCCGTATTTAAAACCAGTTTTCTCCGTTTATTAAAAGCGCGATAAATAAAATCATTGATAATTTTTTCCGAACTCATATGCCTTTTTTTAAATCCGTTGCCATACTCGTAAATGCTGTATTGCGAAAACGCGCTTACAATATTATCAAGATACATCTGCGCCCTTTGCTCATCATGCGCAGAAACCAAAAGCCTTATATTTACATCCATTCCTGCCTTGCTTGTTTTCTCTTCTAAATTTTTTATAATCTCATTTTCCATCGGCGAAAGCTGATGATGTTCCTCTCCATTTTTCTTCATCGGATTATCTTTATCCTGCGGTTTTGCAGATTTAATTAAAACAGCACTGCCGCGTAAAAATCTAAGCAATGGATTTGGGTGCGCATCTTTTAAAGCATGCTCTAATTTTTTCCCCTGTTGCATTTTTGAGGCGACATTTTTTCCGTATTTATGCCATTTTTTCTTTGCCGAACGGATAATAAACTGAACAGCTGCTCCGTCTTTTTCATCCAATTTGCTTAAGCTGTTGGTTATAGCATTCATCAGATCCACTTCGGTTTTTTTATATGTCTTAATCGGAAAAACATAGGAACGGGTAAATACCAAGGAGGCTGTCTTTATATTGCTGTCTGGCGAAAAAATATTATAGTCAGGGACTTGTTCAATTTTTGCATCCGGAAATTGAGCATGAATTTGCTGCTCAATATAATGTTTTAATTTTTCCGGAACCGCTACATAAAAATAAATCTCGCCTTTATGCGCGACTATTTCGCACGATAGATGATCTTGCCGTCCGTAAAAAAATGCTTTAATTCCCCTCTCGGCTCTTAATCCGCCGATGCTGGAAAAAAAACTTTCCGAAAGCGCTATGTCTTCCTGCAACTTTTGCGCAACATTTGTTTGCGCCTGCGACTCTTCCTTCTGTTTTTTCTTAGGTACGGAAACCATTAAAATCGCCTTGTCAAGATTTCTTTTTATTTCAGATTGTTTATGCAACACAATTCTTATCGCCATTATTATGCCATACGCAATAGTGGCGGCGATTAAGAGAGAAATTAAAAAATTTAATGTCATATTTAATAAAACAAATTTATCCACAAAATTTAGGAAATTCGTTGCTAATAAATTAGAAATTCGTTCCGAAAAGCGATTTTCGAAATTCGATTACGAATCTCCCCTTTCGCAGCAACGGTTTTCCACTTTTTTTCTGTCAAGATTCGTGAAAATTTTTTTTTAGATTTCTTTTATTAAATCTATTATATACCAAAACAGCTTGCTATGCAATAAAAAACTCGGCATAAGCCGAGTGATAAATGCACGGGATGAGGGAATCGAACCCCCGACCGCGGTTTTGGAGACCGCTGTTATGCCACTTAACTAATCCCGCATTTTTAAAAAACAACAAACTACTAAGTGTCATCCCGCAACGCGAAACGCAGTCCGAAAGGACAAGTGGAGCGTATGCGGGATCCAGGATTAAACAGTAAGAATAAAATATCCTGTAATGACTAAATTTTACGGCACTTAGCTAATTATTTTCGAAATCCACATTCCTGCTATTCACTCATGGATTCCGCATAACCGCTCGTCCCTCGCGGTTTGCGGAATGACACGCTAAAAATTCACCAAATTATCGTACAAATCCTTCCAGCAAGGGAAAAATCTAAAATCGTCAATCCCAAATCTAAAATCATTTAATCCCCAATTCGCTTACCAACTCAGGATGATTGCGTAAAATATATTCATATCTATCCATAACCTCTCCGGTCGTTTCGTTAAAAAGGGGCGTTCCTCCCGCATACATTAAACTTTTTTGGTCTCCGTACTTATTTAGATTATTTTTTTCAATCCATTTGTCTATTTTATTTTTCATCTCATCCGTTATACCCGAGGTTATAACTTCTTCCGCTGTTAACTTATTCCGCTCAATCTTCTGATTTTCCCAAACATTAATCGTATTATCCTGACTCTCCTGAAATTTTTCCTGTATTTTATCCTCCACGGCATTTCCTAATTCATTGGATGAACATCCTGAAAATACCAAAAGACACAGGGGTAATAATACCCCGCGCGTTATTAAATTTAAAATCCTCCTGTTTTGCATATTATAATCCGAACCTACAAATTATTATCCAAATGCCGCGAAAACGAATTAATCCGAATAACAAACGGATAAAATTCATATAAGCAATAATTCAATATGACTTTTATTATTTAGCTACTTAGTTAGTGTTGAAATAGTCGCGTCATTCTGAGCCCGAGCGCCAGGAGGGCGAAGAATCCCAGCGTTTTTCTGCTTAACCACGGGATCCTTCACTCGCTTGGGCTCGTTCAGGATGACGCTGTGGACACTATTTCAACAATAATTACTTAATTTTCTTCTCGCTGTGCGCGGTATGTTTTCTGCAAGTGTTGCAAAACTTTTTCAACTCTAATTTTTCTTTTATCTTCTTTTTATTGCGATAGCAATAATAATTATTTTGCTTGCAGTCATTGCAAGCCAGTTTTATAAGATTATCTTGCGACATAATTTATAAGTCAAAAGTTTATAAAGTTATAAAGTCCATCAATTATTAGAAATATTGTTTCTCCAACTTTTGACTTTAGACTTTTGACTTTAGACTTGTTACAGAGCCAGCGAAGGGACTCGAACCCATGACCAATAGTTTACAAAACTACTGCTCTACCAACTGAGCTACGCTGGCGATTTAACATCATTTTTATTTTAATACAAATAAAGCAAATAATCAACCATTTTGCTTTATATCCTTAGATTAACATAAAAAAAATTAAATGGCAAGATTCCTTACTAAAATAAAACGCCGGCGGAAAAGACAATTACTTTTCCGCCGACTGGTAAAATAAATCTACCTTTAAATAGTGTCTTGTTACAATATTAGAGGGAAGCGAGTTTTATTATTCAAAGAAAACCTTCTTCTCTGTGCTTTTTATAATCTCCCCAATTGGCACTCCCAACTTAGCATCATCGGGAGTTATATATATAAAACCAATGCCATAGTTGCTAACTCTCAGCATTTCCTCTTTTGAAACACCATTTCTTTCTATAAGATCAAAAATGGGAGGCCTATTCCACATATTCGGATTTAAGACCATTCCGCAGCCATCCGGCAATATGCGGGGCGGATTTTCTATAAGACCTCCCCCCGTAATATTAGCCATCCCTGCAATCTGGTAATTACGAAGAAACGCGACATCGCCGGTATATATTTTAGTAGGAGTAAGTAATTCTTCTCCCAATGTTTTACCTAATTCGGGATAGTATTTATTTAAAGCTATAATAGATCCATCGGGTATTTTTAAAGATATGTCGAATATTTTATTATAAAGCGCATACCCGTTTGAGTGCAGCCCCGATGATGGCAAGCCGTAAACTTTCATACAGGGTTCAATCTTCTCTCCGAGTATAAGTTCTTCTTTAGAATTTAAAAATCCTACGGCAAAGCCGGCGAGATCATAATGATTAACACTATAAATTCCTGGCATCTCTGCCATTTCTCCTCCGACAAGCGCGCATCCTGAGGCGCAACATGCATCAACCATTCCTGAAATTAAATCCTTAGTGCGTAAGGGAACCTGCTTTCCCATAGCAATATAATCAAGAAATATTGCAGGGTTGATTCCTGACGCTAATAAATCATTAAAACACATTGCGCAAAGATCTATACCTATCGTATTATGCTTATCCTTGAGAATAGCCGGGACAATTTTTGTACCAACCCCGTCAGTTGTCACACCCATTATCCGCCCATCAGGTAGTTCAATAATTGCGCAAAATCCGCCCAAACCTGTAAGCACTTTAGCCCCTTCGGGCAAATATAAAGTTTTTGCAACTAGCGGCTTTATTAAATCAACAGCGGTATTCCCCGCAGTAATATCTACGCCGCTTTTTTCATATTTACTTACTTCTTTTTCCATAATTTTCCTCCTTCTTATCTGAAAAAAATAAACAAACTCCTCCGCCTGATAAGCGGAGCTGGTTTAAAATTTTAAAGGGCGAAAATTCATCCCCCTCCTATGCCATTAATTTAAGCACAACTATAAGCAAAAAGCAATAATAATAAAATAGTGTCCCTCGTAGGGGACACTATAAGGAACACTAATAAAAAATGGAGCCGTTGCGCGGACTTGAACCGCGGACCTACTCCTTACCATGGAGTTGCTCTACCAACTGAGCTACAACGGCAGATAATTTTAGATTTAAGAATGCAGATTTTAGATTAGCTAACGAATATTTAAACTCGTAAATATTCCTCGTCAGATTATTGCAGGATAATTCATTTTTCCTAAAAATAAAAAAGGGGTTACAAAAATCTTCAATCTAAAATCATAAATCCCCCTACCCCATCTCATCTATCTTTCTTCTAATTTCTTCCAATTTTTTATTTTCAGGATTTATGGCTTTTAATTTTTCGTAAGCATATTCTGCGGCTTTTTTATTATTTAATAATATATTAATGTCCGCCATTAAGTCAAGGTTTTTAGGATTATTCGGATCTAAGCCCACAGCTTTTTGAATCTCCCTGCGGGCGTTTTCAAAATCCCCCATGCTTTTATAAACATCAAATAAATTGATATAATAGGCTGAATTTTTAGGGTTTATTCCAATCGCTTTTAAATAATTTTTCTTTGCCTCTTCAAAATTACCCTCTTCTATTAATAAATCTCCTAAAACCTGAAAAATTTCCTCGTCTTTTTTATTTAATTTCAAGCTATGCGTTAATATTTCTTTTGCATGAGTGAAATCTTTCTGGATTATATATATGTCGGCAAGTTTTTTATACGCTTCTATGTTTTTATGGTCTATGCTTACTATTTCAATATATTTATTTTCAGCATTTATTAAATCATTATTATCTAAATATTCTTTCGCTATAGTATGCATCATCCTTATCTTTTCTTTAGAATCATCATCTAAAGGCCTCCTTTTTCCTTTTTCTTGATATTTTTTTTCCAATTCCAAAATATTTTTATGAACTTTTTCAAAAAATATTTTTATTTTCTCAAAAATAGGAAAGATTTTATCCTCAATTTTTTCCAATTCAGCAGTGGTTTTCCTTCGTATCCTATCTATCATAATTTTATCTTTTACCAATCTTTCTTTTTCAGAAGGCATAGTCTCAATATCAATTAATTTTAAATGATAAAATTTTCTGCCGATAATAAAAAGAATCGCCAACAAGCATAAAAAAATTATAATTGCAGGAATTATGTATAACATAGCGTATCTTCCGCGTAAATTCTGCGTTTTAATTTGCGTATAATCCGCGGGTCATTAGCTCCGCTGATTTTCGCGGATAATAACGCGGATTTGGCGCTGATAAATATGTGTTTACTTAATTTAAAATTTTATTCTCCCGCTGCTTTTAAATAAATCCATTTTTACCATTGCCGCATTCTTAACCTCGTCTGTCGCGCAAGATAATATTTTTCTCGGATCATATTCATCGTAATTTTCTAATAAAGTAGATCTTAACGCCTTTGCAAATGCCACTCTTAATTCCGTTCCTATATTTATTATCCTTATTCCTTCTTCTATGGCTCCTTCTATATCTTTGTCCGCGGTGCCTGACGCGCCATGCAAAACCAGAGGAATATTTACCAATGATCCAATTTTTTTCAGACGTTCATGATCAACTTTTTCAATTCCGGGAAACATTCCATGTATCGTTCCTACGGAAACAGCCAATGTATCAACATTCGTTTTTTCTATAAATTCCGCGACTTGATCAGGATTTGTCATATACTTTTCCATATTAAAATCTTTTCCCAACTTTATCGCCATCGCTCCCTCTTTTCCTTGCATAGCGCCAAGTTCTCCTTGCACCCAGACACCATATTTATGCGCATAATCAGCCACTTGTTTTGTTAAAACAATATTTTCATCAAAGGGCAGTTCCGATGCGTCAATCTGGATTGACGAAAATCCGGCATGAATGCATTCCGCAACCGAATGAAAACTTTTTCCGTGATCCAAATGCAAGGCGACCGGCACATTTATCGCTTCATTTTTTGCTATTGTTTCAACAATATGCGTAATCGGCTTTAAACCGGCGTATTTTATCTCATTTTCAGTCACCTGAACGATAACCGGAGAATGCGCTTCCTGGGCAGCATGTATTATACCTAAAGTCATCTCTAAATTGCAAGTATTAAACGCGCCGACCGCGTATTTATTAACTTGCGCGTCTTTAAGGAGATCTTTTGTATGGACAAGCATATTATTTCCCGCAAATCTACAAATCCTTTCATAAATGCATTCGCTATCAAAAATATTTACAGATTTGTGAGGAGATTTGTTGATTTGTCGGTAGATTATTTAATTAATATTTATGCAATTATTAATAATTGCTAAAAATTCATCCGCTTTTAAACTGCAGGTTCCCACGAGCAATCCGTTTATGCTTGGCTGATCAAGAAATTGCTTCGCGTCTTTTCCGGATACGCTGCCGCCATATGCAATGCTAATTTTTTCTAAAATAAATTCTTCGGAAAATAAATCTAGAAGCGCGGCTTTAATTGATTTTGCCGATAACTCCGCCTCCTCAGGCGCTACCGCCTGCCCGCTGCCGATTACCCAAACAGGTTCATATGCAATAATTAATCTCTGATTTTTATTAATATCAACACCTTCCAATGCTTTAATAAGCTGTTTAACTAAAACATAATCCTTCTGCCCTGATTTTCTCTCTTCAAACGTTTCTCCAATGCATAAAACTGGAATTAAATCCGCTTCAAGCGCCAACCGCATTTTTTTATGTATCATCTCATCGGTTTCGCCTAAATTAGCGCGCCTTTCAGAATGGCCGATGATCACATATTTTACGCCTATCTCTTTTAATTGCGCGGCGCAAATTTCTCCTGTATATGCCCCTTTTTCTTCCCAAAAAATATCCTGAGCGCCGATATAAAAACCTGTGTTTGCCGCGACCCTTCGCACATCTGATATGGCTGTGAATGACGGACATAAAACAATATCCATTTTTTCCGACCACCTGTTCTGCACTCCGATGAATTTATCATAAATTCTATTTTCTTTCTTAATTAAACCTTTTTTTATTTTTTCTGTCAAATCCAAACTTTCTTTAAGCCCTAATTTCATCTTCCAATTTGCGATTATTATTGGTTTCATATAAATTTTATCATTTTATTAAATACTAATATGCTGCTTTTATTACTACCCAATCATTCTAAAGCCAATCAAACCTAATTTTGTGGCTATACTAACTATTATACCAGCAATCTAAAATAATAATCGCCGGAATTATATTGCCAGACACAGAATAAAAATAAGCAGCAATTAAAAGCAAATGATAAATAATCTGTAATTGCTCACTAAATGGCGCTTTATAGGAACGAGGCACTGCCTGCCAACGCAGGCTGACCTCGTTCCTACGGCAATAACACTCCTATTTATTATTTTTTTATTCATTATTTATTTTAAATAGTGAGCAGTTACTATTATCTAAGAATGATTAAACAATTTTTTTGCCTCATCCCAGATTTGATTTTCATTATGATTCACCTTAAGCCAATACCACCACTCAGCTCCCCATAAGTAAAATCCCTTTAAACCTGTCTTTTTCGCGAATTCAATATTTGTCCTAAATTGTTATAGGTTCATACTCCTTTTTTGTTCTTCTAAAGGCATATCATAAAGAAGTTTTACTCCCCAAGGTTCTGCTTGTAACTCCACACAAGAGATATCTTTACCAAAAATTTTCTTAATTAAGTTAGCCCTATTTGTGTAAAAAACAGCCGAAAAAAAATAGGAAATATACATTTTAATTTCTTTAAACCAAACTTTTTTGTACATGGTAATTCCTACAATATCTCCAATACTTGCCGCCTGCAGCCATAAAGAATACTCCCCGCTATCCGAAACAACAACAGGCATAGTATTATCTAAGGATTTTACAAAAGAAACCTCTTTTTTTAAAAATTTCTTATCACGCCAAGGGCACTCGCCAAATGGTAAAAAAATTTCATTTTCCACCTGCCAAGCTATGATTGACTTTTTATCCTTATATCTCAAAACAACATTTTTTATCATGTCCAATATATATTCTTGCTGCGCCTTTTTATCTAAATTAGTTGCCCATAAAGGGATATAGCATTCAGGCCATCGAGGAGTTTTCATTCCTATAACCAAAAGGATTTGAACATTCCGCTTTTCTGCTTCTTCAATCTGCCAATCTAAATCATCAAATGAATATTTACTCGCTTCTGGTTCAATATAATCCCAATATGTCGATAATTTTATTTCTTTTGCCCCTAAATCATCTAATATGGCAATATAATTTGCTTTCCAGTCTAATTTTAAACTTTGAGAATGTTTTTGCGAAAAATTCACTCCCCATATAATATTTTCAGCTTGTTTTGTAAATCCAATAAAAAAATAAAGGCAAAATAAAATAACTAAAATTAAAAGAAAGAATAAAAGCTATTTTAATATCTTCTTAATAATCAGTATGTTTTTTCTTAACCTGAAATAATTTTTTATTTCTTTTTTATTCATAATATCATTACATTTAAAAAAATTTTAACAATAATTTTAGTATTTTACGGCATATTTCGCCAATACCACTTTAATATGGTATTGGCGAAAGTTATATATTTGACTCTTTATTTTTTATCTTTTCGCACCAGAATAAGTAATAGCCTGCATTGTATTCCAATCTTCAGTCGTTTGTGGAATCTTTCTGAATATAGATTTAAAAATTTGAATTCCTTTTTTCTCACTCTCCAAATTTCTATTCTTTGCTTGCTGCCTAAGTCCATAAGCCATAATTGTTACTGCCGCATTGTCTTTATCATTATTCATGTCAGGAATTCTTTTATATATTTTTTGAAATTGCTCTTTCGCTTTCTTTTCCGCCGCGTCATTAGTAATACTAGGCCATCTACCGTTCGCTATTTTTATCGCGTCTGATAATTCATCTTCCGTCTCCGGCAATTTATTAAACGCCGTCTTATATGAATTCATAACCGCCGCTCTTTCTCCCTCTCCCAATTTTTTTGTATTCTCATCAACGCCGTATGTAATAAAATTATTTATGGCGCTGCTCACCGCCTCGGATAATTTTTTAACACCATGCGTTAGCACCTTCAAATATTTTATTTTATCGTCCTGCTCTTTGACTTTATTTCGCAACTGGCGCAATTCATCTAAAATATTGTCCAATTTATTATCGCTGAGTAATTTAGCTTTGTAATCAATTTCAACGGACTGACTATCCTTAGCCGGAACAGCAACTATTTTATCATTAGCATTATTTTTTACTTGAATTATTTTTGTAAAGGTATTGTTATTTTCATTGGATTCAGCCAATTCATTTGCATTATCAACAGTAAAGTGTAAATAAAGATTACCAGATGTATTAAATTTTCCTTTCCAATTAAGCGTTATTTTTTCATCCCTTTTTAATGGATTGCCTATAGTCGGCAAATCTCTGTCTGTTTTAAATGCTAAAATATTAGGCGTTTCTTCCGCAAAAATAAAATTTTGATCGGAAAAATTATTATATACATTGGTTAATCCGGCCGAACTGATTAAATCCTCGCCTAAATTCTTTATGGTTACGGATAAAGTCCCTTGCTCATTTTTAATAAACTGATTAAAGTTTATATCAGCTACAATTAGATCCGGCCCATTAACATCCGGCGATTTGCATGCTCCGCTTTTGATATCGGCATCAGTACATACCCGTCTAATCCCATCTATTACAATGCCCTTCATTAAACTATTATTGTCTTCCCGTATCTCATTAATAGAATTATTAGAATCAGCAGTAACTTCAATTTTATGTTTGCCTGCACTATTAATTTTTATTGATAACCTGCTCACTGTGCCGGCGCTGGCATCCCAAGACGCGGTTACATCGTAGCCGCTATTATAAACTCCGTCTACATACACGGCTATGGAAAATGGCGCCATTGTTTTGCCGCTGCCGATATTTTTAAATGAAGTGTCCAAATAAAACTCTTCTCCTACATAAGGATTTCGCTTTAAAATAT
>JAZDMY010000132.1:0-5665 GCA_043800435.1 bacterium | reverse complement strand
ATTGTGGTTGGAACGCCGGGCAGGGTTCTTGATCATCTGAATAGGAAAAAATTAATATTGGATAATTTAGCGTTTTTTATTCTTGACGAGGCGGATGAGATGCTAAATATGGGATTTATAGATGATGTTGAATTAATCCTTAAGGCAACTCCAAAGGAAAAAAGGATGCTTCTTTTTTCCGCGACTATGCCGGCAAAAATTTTACGATTAGCGCAGAGATACATGCCGAATTATGAATATGTGAAAATTGAGAAGGAAACGCTTACAACTAATCTTACCGACCAGATATATTTTGAGGTTAGAGAAAGCGATAAGTTTGAGGCATTGAGCAGAATTATTGATGTTGAACCGGAATTTTACGGACTTATATTTTGCCGAACGAAAATTGATGTGGACAGAGTTTCTAATAAATTAGCTGATCGCGGTTATGACGCGCTCGGCATTCATGGAGATATTCCGCAGAATCAGCGTGAAAAAATTCTTGCTAAATTTAAAAATAAACAGATAAATATTTTGGTGGCGACAGATGTCGCGGCTAGAGGGATTGACGTTAACGATTTAACCCATGTTATAAATTATTCCTTGCCGCAGGATCCTGAAAGCTATGTCCATAGAATCGGGCGCACAGGCCGCGCGGGAAAGGAAGGAACCGCTGTAACTTTTATAACCCCCTATGAATATAGCAAACTTGTTTTTATTAAAAACAGCACGAAAACTTCTATTAGAAAAGAGGAAATTCCCGAGATAGACGCAGTTATAGAAATTAAAAAGAACAGGATTGTAAGCGATGTGAAAGAAATAATTGAAAAAACCGTGGATGATGATTTTTACAGATTTGCGGAAGAATTAACAAAAGATCATGAACCATTATCCTTAATCGCCGCTCTTTTGCACCATTCGTTTAAGGATAAATTAGATAAAACAAAGTATAATGAGATAAAGCAATTATCACAGGCGCCTTTTTCTGTAGATACAAAAGGCAGGAATCGGCTTTTTGTCGCGATGGGCAGCCGTAAAGGGATGACAAATAAAAAACTTGTGGAATATATAACGGATAATGCCGGTGTTGACGGCTCCTCTATTGATGATGTGCGGGTTTATGACGAATTTTCATTTGTGTCTGTGCCTTTTTGCGAGGCGGAAATTATCCTTAAAGCGTTTAAGCATTTAAATCGCGGAAGAAGACCGATTGTGGTAAAAGCAAAACCAAAGAAATAATTTGACCAACTTCTATAATTGTGATATTTTTAGATGAGAAGGAAAAGATAAAATGGATGATTTAAAGCAAAAAATTAAGATTTTGGCGGTAAAATTCACTGTTTTATTATTTAAAGGGCTAATTTTAATTAAAAAAGCATTAACCTCTTTTTTTATTGCCGTTAAATTATTTTTTAATTTTTTATTTAGAATTTTTTTATTTATAGGCGGGAAAAAATTTATTTTAGCCGTTTATAAAATGCACTTAAATATAAGACGGGCAATAACAAAAATATTCTTGCCATCCAAGAATAAATTTTTATATCCATTTATAAATAAGGAAACGACGAACGCCATTATAATAATAATTACTATTTTAATTTGTGCGGAAAATATAAAATTAAGAATAACACGAGCGCAAAATACTGAGGAATTGTTAGGGAATGACAGTATTTTAGCCGGGTTTGCAACTGAAGAGTTAGAGGATTCTATGCTTATTGAAGAAGAAGCGACTATTAATGATGATAATATTAAATTTCAGCAAAATGAATATCCTGCGGATTATGCTGTAAAAAATTCTCAGATTATCGGAACTTCAACTAATGAAATAGAAGAAGAATTTAACGCGCAAATACTCGCAAATTCCGAGGCGTTATTAAAACCGGATATGCCTTCTACAGAGGAAACTCCGCAAGCAAGGCAAGGCGCAGTAGAATATATAGTTGAGGCGGGAGATGTTTTAGGGGCTATCGCGGATAAGTTTAATATCAGCATCAATACAATCCTTTGGGCAAATAACCTTGGTTATACAAGCAGAATAAGACCCGGAGATAAGCTAAAGATTTTACCGGTAAGCGGCGTTTTTCATATAGTTTCTTCAGGAGAAAATTTAGGCGGAATTGCGAAAAAATATAATGTTGACGCCGCTAAAATTTTAGAATTTAATAAATTATCAAACGGCGATTCTATAAAGAAAGGGCAGGAACTTATTATCCCCGGCGGAGTTATAAAACAGACCGCTCCAAGTAGAACTGTTCTTGTAAATAATGCCGCCCCTGCCGCGTCTCCTTATTCAATAGTAAATATATTTGCTCCATCTAAAGAACAATATTCTCGGTCCTCAAAATTTTTATGGCCGACTACTTCAAAAAGAATTACGCAATACTATCATTTAGGCCATCATGCCATTGATATTGGCGCTCCTAAAGGAACTCCTATTTATGCGATAGAAAAAGGGAGAGTTATTTTAAGCGGCTGGAGCAGCGGATACGGATATAATATTATAGTTGATCATGGCAACGGTCAAAAAAGCCGCTACGCCCATTTTTCTAAACTTTATGTGAAGAGCGGAGCCGTTGTAACTAAAGGTCAGCAAATAGGAGAAATGGGATCTACCGGGAATTCCACAGGATCCCACCTGCACATAGAAATTATTATAAGCGGAGTAAAGGTTAATCCGTTGAAATATATTCAGTAATTTTACGTATAGGATTTAATATCGATCATCTCGTGAACCCCTCCCTGCGGCAGAGACCGCAGGGAGGGGTTCACAAAAAATAATTTTCATTCGCGAATTTAAATTGTTCAATAAATAATTCTTTAAAATATAGCGCGCTGTTTTGTTCGTAAAACAGGATAACCGCTTTTTTATATTCCGCCTCATTAATGCTTCTGAAGGAAAGCGGGCAGATATTATGTGAAAAAAGCAGGGCATTGCCGAGAAGGCGGGATGTCCTTTTATTCCCATCTTCAAACGGCTGGATATAAGAAATCATAATCATAGCTATAAGCGTTTTTGTGAAAGGGTCACTCGTTTTATTTATAGTATGGATTAATTTCTCCACAGCCTCTCTTATCTGATGCCCGTTATCAAGAGGTCTATATTTTGTCCCTGTAATTCCTACAGGGATGTTTCTTAATCCTTTTTCAACATTTAAATTTTTAATAAGCAATGAATGAATATTTTCTATTTTTCGCAATGTTATTCTTTTAAAATCGCTTTTTTTGTCTAATATATATTCCAGGGCATTCTTATGGTTTAGGAGCATAATAGCTTCTTCTTTCGGGTGGCCCTTTGCCTCTTTATGTTCTTTTAATAAAATTTCCGTATCAATAAGAGTGTAGGTGTTTCCCTCAATTTGAGATGATTTCCAGCTAAGTTCAATGGTTAGCCGTTCCAATTCTTTTTTAAAAATTACAGGCGAGATTTTTTTTATCCTTGAGCGGTATTTTTCAGTTAAGTTATTCATTAGCAAAAGTTCATCAGAGGTAAAAATATTTTTTAGGTTTTTAAAAATATCAAAATTAAAACGCTCATATGGAATTTCCCTTTGGTCAGGGGCTTTTGCAAAATATTTTTCTATATCAAAAAAAGATAAAAGCGGATTTCCCGTTTTTATAAAGTATTTAACATTTCTTCCCGCGCCTTCTTTTTTAATAAGTCCTTTATCTAATAGTACATTTATATCCCTTACCGTGGTGGCCCGGGATATGTTATTTTTTTCATCTTTAAGATACTCAAGAATTTGTTTGTTTCCCGCTCCATTCGTGTTTTTAACAAATTCCAATATTTTTAGTTGTCTGTCGGTTAAATTAAGCATAAAATTAATTGTCTCATTTAATTGTGCTAATTGTATCATTTTAAGACAATAAATGCAACAATTAGAAATAAGCCTGATAAGTGAAAAGGCAGTTATTTGAAGGATGACACTCTTATCCAAACGGCTTATCCTTCGTAAAATCCGGCACAAATGCGCATTCGCATGCTTCTTCCTGAACCCAGCCGTTTTTAAAACCCAGCTCCTCTGCAAAATTATAAATTTTTTTAAATTCATCCTCGTTTACGGAGCGCATCAGTTCAGAAAATGCTTTAGCATTATGCAAAGGGAAGTACTGGCGCATTAAACTTAGATGAATATTATTATCAATGGATGCTAACATATGCAATGCCGATATGCTGTTTTCAGTATTGTTGGGAAGTATAAGATGGCGGACGATTAAACCCTTTTGCGCGATCCCGTCCTGTCCAATTTTTAAATGTCCGACTTGTCTGAACATTTCTTTTGTGGCATTAACAGCAGCTGCGGAGTAATTTTTTACGCCAGAATATTTATATCCCGCCTCATCATCGCCATATTTAAAATCAGGAAGATAAATATCAATAAGTCCTTCCATCTCCTGAAGCAGCAGAATATTTTCATAGCCGTTTGAATTCCATGCAATCGGCAAAGTAAGCCCGCGGCTTTTCGCTAAAATTATCGCCTCTTTAATTTGCCTTTGCCAAATAGTCGGAGTTACTAAGTTTATATTTACCGCGCCGTCGTCCTGCAGCTTTATCATCATCTTCGCTAATTCCCCAACTGAATAATTTTTCCCGAGCCCTTCCTGAGAAATCTGAAAATTCTGGCAAAAAACGCAACGCAAATTACAACCGCTAAAAAATATCGCGCCTGAACCTTGGTTTTTGTCGCCAACAAGCGGGGGCTCTTCGCCAAAATGTTTTCCAAAGTATGCGATTTTTATGGTTTTCATAAAGCGAGTGGCGAGGCACGGTAAGGGGGTTTTAAGTTAGAATCGAGTATGTGGAAATTGAGATAATTTGTCCCACGCGCCTTAAAACCCCCCTTTCCGCCAGCTGGCGGACCCCTTTGAAAATGGGGGAATCAAATTACGTCGCGCTATGCGCTGAAAGATTAATTTATGCTTAACATTAGCTGTAGGAAAATATTTATTCAAACTCCGTTGTTGCCGGAGGTTTATTTGTTTCATCAAACCATACGCGGACGATTTCAGGATGCTTTGTGATATGACTTGTTATTTCCTGCCGGACTTCAGGAGGGAATTGATAGCCCTTTGCGGTCATAAAGTCAAAGGTAAAAACCGCGCGAACTATAACATTATTTTTGTAGACCCTGCCGTCGCCTTTTACTCCGACCGTCGGCGCGCAATGCAATGCGACGATGAGCTGGGAAAATTCTTTTTCTAAATTATGTTTTGCGATAATTCCTGCAACCTCATTATCAGCCCAGCGTAAAATATCAAGGTTTTCTTTTGAGGGCGGCGCGCCGAGAACGCGAAGGAAAAGTCCGGGACCGGGAAACGGATTGCATAGAGATATAAAATCAGGCAGTGCCATGGCTTTTGCGATTTCCCGGACTTCGTATTTAAAAAGATTTCTAAACGGATGGAGTTCTTCGCACGAAAATCCGAGCCCTACATTATGGTGGGATTTTATTAAAGCAGCGTTTCCGACAGCTCCCGATTCAATAAAATCAGTCGCTAAACTTCCTTGCGCGATATATTTTGCGTCGAAATCTTTTATGGCGCCGTCAAATATTTCTTTATAAATTTTTTTAAATGTTTGCCGTTTTTTTTCAGCATCTGTTATACAGGAAAGCGCCTTTAAAAAATAATCTTCAGCGTCTATTATTTTCAAATTAATATTTACTATCTTAGCTTTTTTCTTTAT
>JAZDMY010000093.1:0-2550 GCA_043800435.1 bacterium | reverse complement strand
CCGTCCATCCTGACGGCGCCAAAAGGAAAAACTTGCGAAACATTCGGATCAATTTCATTCCATACATACCCTTGAGCGTTTAATAAATTTTTATGACCGTCAAGAGCAAACGATTTATAGAGATGCTGATTTCCATCCATGCTGTTTGAATCATCATCATCTTTTATTATTTCAGAATTTTCACCGCAATTATTTCTCCCCGCGCAGATAAATATGTCATCCGTCGCGCTTTCGCCTTCTGACGTATTATCAATAACAACATCAATATGATCAATCTCGCATATTTCTGTTCCTGTTTTTATATTTATCAGCGGGCTGTCTTTTACGGCTATCATTTTCTTATTTAAAAGACCGTTAAAATCCAATTGATAATCAAATGCTATGTTCTTATTATGAGCCGCTAATAAATTATCCGGTTTTATAATTATTTCCGTTACCGTTTTACCATTCCATAAGGCTGTACTTAAAATAGTTGAATATTCCACGTTGCATAATTCATTGCCTGAGGCGGCTGCCGTATTAAATATTCTTTTTGCAATCGCTAACATTTTATCAATGCCATATTTAATAATCCCGGCCCCTCTCAAAGTCATATCCGCGCTAAAATAATTATTGATGTTTAAAAAAGGAATGCTTATAAATTCATCTAATAAAAACTTTGGCGCATCCATAAATCTGCCGCTATCCATATTCTGTTGATCGCCAGTCCTAATCGCTCCTGCCACCGCTCCTTTAATTTTATCCATACTTAGAGTTTTCGCACATTGGCTGCCATCGGAATACTTTTTAAAAATTTTAGCGCTCTTTAAAAAATCATCATCCATCAACTGATCAAATTTTACTTTTATTAACCCATTTAAACAAAAGTTATTAATCTCGTTATTTTTTACTTCAGGACTTATCTCAACAACATGCGGACGATCATAACAGCATCCGTTTTGCGCCACTGCTTTTCCCGCGCCGCATACCGCGTCATGCGCGGGATTACCATATTCGTATCCGCAAACAATCGTAAAATTTCCTGAACCGATGACGCCGCTTATAGTTTCCGCAGCAATAATTTTCACCGTTGCCTGATTCTCAGGCGCAGTTGGTCCATCTATTGCAATAACTGATTTATAAGGTTTACCTGGGTCATCAGTTGAAATTTTTGCTATGCCGCTATTTGTCGCACCTTTGCTCCATGCCCAGTTATAAGACAACCCGTTTAATAATTGTCCGCTTGATCCGCATTTATCAGGAGTGCTGAATGGATTCGCCCAATATTTCTCGCCATCGCCGATATGAGTAACATATGCTTCTTGCGGATCAACTTTAACAGCATTGACCGCGCATTCTTTATTTGCTGTTTTAAATGTCCATGAATAAGAATCTTTCGCGCCATTTGGAATAGTTGCATAATTTAATCCTGTTAATACGCCGCCCGATGTATTTCTTAATCCCTGAATGCCTCCCTTTATTACCTCTCTATAATAGGAGTTCGGGGATAATTCCACTAAATAATTATTAAGGATTAACCCCGTATCTAAAAACCACATCCCGCCGGAAAATATTTCATTACAAGTTAAATATTTTTCATCATCGCATTTATATAATTTTAAATTATTCTTATTCGCTGTTGAAAAATCAATCTCGTTGCTGAATCTTGCCGCAACGGCAGAGTTAAGACATGCGCTATCGCATCCAGCCGAAGGCCATATTTCTGCTACTTTAAAATCCTCAAAATCTATCGTTAATTCACCTGAGGAATGCTCAGATTGGCTGCCTTTTTTTACTTCCCCAGTGATATTTATTTTTTCTATGTTCGTTTCTTCTTTCGGTAAAATACATGCCCAGTTCGTCTTATTTTTATCGCAATCTCCGCAACAATCGCGCAATGGATATATCGCCGCTTTTATAGAATCGGATGACCATGACCATATCTTATCCTTGCCGCTAAGTATTACGCATTTATTATCCTTTGCGGTAAATGAACCTTCATATTTAATTTTACTTTTATTTTCCGCGCTATATTTATTTGGTAAAACTAAAGGACATCCTACTTCGCATGGCGCCGCGCTATCCCTTGTCTTAAATTTCCAGACATAGTCGCCGCCCGGCTCGCCGTTTTTATCCCCATCCAAAAATTTCCCATCCGCAGATTTTATCGCACTTCCTTTTAATGAAACCCTATACCAGGATGATTTTTCCAACCCCGCTGGAATAAACGAAAACCCCATGCAGGTCGCAGGATCTGATCCTGCGATTATTTCATAGCTGAACGCGCCGATAACATTTTCCGCGGATATGCACTCTTCGGAAGCGCATTTTTTTATTTCTATATTTAACGCCGTCAAAACGCTTTGCAAAACAGGAACAGAAAACTCCGCTCTTATTATAGAATCAACGCAGGCATTTTCTCCATTAGGCCATTTATTCCAAGGCGAAGGGCTCGGACTAAGCGATCCCGAAACGCAATTAATGCCTGTATAACATTGCTCCTTAACCTGCAGCAATTTTCCTAAAGGGCATATATTTGCGCATAATTCTCCCGCCCAGCAGCAGTATCCA